>CAMYAA010000324.1 GCA_947253615.1 uncultured Sutterellaceae bacterium | reverse complement strand
TCTACACACTGCATATCGTCGGCAGCGTCAGATGTGTATAAGAGACAGGCGTTCGGGGTCGAGTGCGCCGGGTTCATCCCCCAAAGGAAATAACCCTTGATGCGTTCTTCACGCATCGAGTGGAAGGTCATCATCGTCGTGTAGTCCGCATAGGACTTCTTGGGCGAGGTCTTGGGCACTAAGTCGTAGCAGTAGTCATTGTCGACCGTAGCGTTTTCACCGAACCATTCCTTCAAGAAGGACACCACAAACTTCGGCTTATTGGCATAGTAACCAGCCGAGTACGTGACCTTATGGAGGTAGTCCGCTAACGTCGGGTGAGCCTTCCCAGAAGGTGCCGTTAAGTAAGCCGGCCACCAAACCACGTCAGCACCAATGTCGGTCGAACCTTGAACGTTCGGTTCACCACGAAGGGCGTTCATACCGCCACCGGCCACACCAACGTTACCGAGCAAGAGCTGAATCATGCACATAGCACGGCAGTTTTGCGTGCCATAGGTATGTTGCGTCTGACCTAACGCGTAGAGAATGTTCCCAGCCTTTTCGGGCTTACCCGTGGAGGCGAACACTTCATAAATCTTCAAGAGAACGTCTTTTTCCATCCCCGTGATCTGAACGACCTTGTCGATCGTGTAACGGGCATAGTGGCGACGCATGAGACCAAAGACGCAGTTGGGCGATTCTAAGCTCATGTCGCGCTTTAAGACTTCTAAGTCAGGGGTCTTAAACTTCGGCGTACCAGGCTTGTTCACCCAGCTCATCGCCGCACCGGGTTGCGTATCCCAGGCCACGGTCTGATCGTAATCGTAGCCCCACGTTTCATTGTCGTAGGTCTTCGTTTCCGGATCCCAACCCGAGAATAAGCCCGTTGCATCGTCAAACTTGAAGTCTGGACGAATTAAACAAGCCGCATTGGTGTAGTGCTTAACATACTCTTCTTGATAGAGCTTGTTTTCAATAATGTAGTGAATTAAACCACCAAAGAACGCAATGTCAGTCCCCGGACGAATGCGACCATAGTAGTCAGCACGGGCCGCAGAACGCGTAAAGCGTGGGTCAACCACGATCCACTTGGCGCCACGGTCTTGGGCACGTTCAACCCAACGCGAAGACAACGGATGGTTTTCCGAGTTGTTCGAACCAATCGTTAAAATCACGTCCGAGTTCTTGAAGTCACACCAGTGACTCGTCATCGAACCACGACCAAAGGTCGGGGCAAAACCCGCCACCGTCGAGGAGTGACAAACACGCGCCTGGTTGTCAACTTGGACTAAACCGAGCGAACGCGCAAACTTCTGAACCAAAAAGGCTTCTTCGTTGTTGAGCTGAGCAGCCCCAAAGCTCGCAATACCATCACAACGGCTCACCTTCACGCCGTCTTCTTCGGCGACGTAGGTCTTATCACGCGTGTCTTTAACGTGACGCGCAATTTCTTTAGCCGCTTGTTCCCAAGTTAAACGTTCCCAGGTCTTCGAACCCGGACGACGCACTTGAGGATACAAATTACGATACGGATGATTTTCAACCTTGCGATCTTCACTCACAATGTTACGAAGACCCCACATCCCCGCACCCTTCGGGCATAAGCCACCGAGGTTCACAGGATGATCAGGGTCCCCTTCGACATTGACCATTTCTCCATCGCGAGAACTGACAATGACGCCGCAGCCACCCGAACAGTAGCAGCAGATATTTTGGGTTTCTTTAACATTCTTGAGTTTATAGACAGGCTTTTTTGTCGTTTGCGCCTGCGCCAAACCTATTGCTCCTGAACACGATGCAGAAGCTAACAACATGCTTCGCTTGAGGAAACTTCGACGAGAAACTTCCATAAGACTCTCCTTGGGGAAAAATTACTATTCCTCATATGGGGTGAACAGACCTTGGGGACGGCCTATTCGAGGAATAATTCAAACAAGTCCAAAAGACTTGAATACAGTGTAAGAAAATCCAAGAAGTATTACTAGAAGTAAAAAGGAAGACTACAAAATAACAAAACTACTCCTTTTGTACCATTGGACGTATATCTTTAGTACCACTACTGCGAATAAATCAACGCCTAATCTCACTAGTGACTTATTGAATTTGTCACCTGACATAATTCCACAAGCAATACGTCCCAATGGGGATCGATCGACATTCCTAACCAAATCACTCGAGTATTATCTTTGGAAAAAATCCAAGGGGTAGATAATATTTTTCCTAAAAATTTCTTACTCGGTTTGCAGGGCATCCCAAGCATTTTGTCATGGCCTTGGGAAAAGTCATGACAAAAAGCGGCCCGCGGGCCCAAATAGTGTTGTTTTTTGGATAAAAAGCGCAAATGCCAAAAACCCGCCAAGCGCTAACTTGACGGGTTTTGAAATTCTGGCGTCCCTACGGGGATTCGAACCCCGGTACCAACCGTGAAAGGGTTGTGTCCTAGGCCTCTAGACGATAGGGACTTTATCCTGGCTCTTATACACATCTGACGCTGCCGACGATATGCAGTGTGTAGATCTCGG
>CAMYAA010000323.1 GCA_947253615.1 uncultured Sutterellaceae bacterium | reverse complement strand
AGATCTACACACTGCATATCGTCGGCAGCGTCAGATGTGTATAAGAGACAGCGAAGCGTCTCCAAAACCCCGCCACCAAGCCCAAAGGGGCCGAACAATTTTTTGACATAAATCAAAGCCTCTAGAGCATTTAAAGTCATCTTTACCGAGGTCAGAGGGGCGTGAAACCACCAAGGATCGTCACCCAACGCAAAAATGGGGGCGTGAAAGCGTTGCATTTTTGTGGGAAAAAATCGGGGACTTCAGACGGAAAAACACAAAACGGGCCACGAGGGGCCAAAGGGAAACAAATGAAGGAAAGAGAAGGGTTAACGCACGCGAGGGAAAAAAACGCCTCAGTGCAAAAATAACCCGCTTTTAAACGATCGGGAGAGCCCTCCTGAGAAGGCAAAGGGAGCGACCCCACCTGCAGCCTGGTTTCCGGGCAAAAATAAAGGCAAGTTAAACTCCCTTTCTGTTTAACTCGCCTCAAAAAAATTCGTAGCACTAAACGATCTAGGACCAACCACATCATTTACATTTACTTGCGCTTGAGGAGCATCGCAAATTCTTGCTACGGGTCCTACTTTAACCAACAAATCGTGCCCCTGCAAATACGTAAAAAGTCCTAATAACCTTAGTCGAATCACGGGTTTTAGTTAATTCTTTTTATCAGGTCGATAGCTTTTTATCTATCGCGAGCGATGCACCACTTTAAGGAAGTCACCCTCTTGAAAAGGGGTTTTATTACGTAACAATACGTACTCACCGTAAAATCCAAACTGCCATCCCGCAAAAAGGGGATCATCCGTTTAGATGGTATAGTCATCCCTTATATAAGCGTGGGTGCAGGCGCCAGGAATTTAAATATCGGCTTGAAGGCAATTTCCAACTACAATATGTCTTTAAGATCTCAACCCATGAGCTAACAAGATTAATCAACAGGATAATGACCGTGAGTTTAGAACAACAGTCTGCAAAAGAACTTGCAAAAGGGCTTGACCTTCTCACCACGTTGCCAGAGCTTTTGACACAGCATCTTCAGACGCGACCTGACGACATTGCCTACAAGTATTTCGACTCAGCTGCTAAGGCTTGGAAAGATTTAACGTTTAAAAACGTTTTCGACATTGTGCACGAATGGCGTCATGCCTTTAGCGCCGTCAAAGGGCTCGAAGCCGGTGATCGCGTTGCGATGCTTTTACCGAACTGTCCTGAAGCGGTTTTCTTTGACCAGGCCGCCTTAGCCAATCGTCTCGTTCCCGTGCCTTTACATGCCATTGATACGCCCAAATCGTCGGGCTTTATTATCAATGACTCGGGCACGAAGGTCTTAGTCACCAACAAGTTACTCAAGTGGAAGCAGATTCGCGAATCCGTGGAAACGCCCAATTTGCAACTCGTGGTGATCACGGACGAAGCTGGGGTTGATGATTTATCCGCACCGATTCCCGTCATCTCGT
This sequence comes from uncultured Sutterellaceae bacterium, assembly GCA_947253615.1. GTDB lineage: Bacteria > Pseudomonadota > Gammaproteobacteria > Burkholderiales > Burkholderiaceae_F > Sutterella. The sequence goes on along the minus strand of CAMYAA010000323.1, from coordinate 1,071 downwards.
TAGCGACGTTCTTGAAAAACGGGGTGGGTTCAACGCTCCCGAGCGAAGCGCCCCAACCCAATGACCTCGCGGCCTTGGTTTATACGAGTGGGACGACCGGGAACCCCAAAGGGGTGATGCTCACACACCAGAACATTCTTGCGAATATTCAAGGCGTGCTTCAAAACATCATGCCGGGGAAGAAAGAAACGATGTTGTCGTTCTTACCCCTCTCGCATACGTTTGAACGTACCACGACGTACTATTTATCCTTAGGGTTAGGCTTTACGGTTGGGTTTAATCGTTCGATTGCCACCCTTCAACAAGATTTACAGATCATTCGTCCAACGGTGCTCATGAGTGTGCCGCGCGTCTACGAAATGATTTATGCCAAGATTCGTGATGGCCTCAACAAGAAGAGCGGTTTTGTCCGTTATCTTTTCCACTGGGCTGTCGAAGTGGGTTGGCGTCGTTTCTGTCGCGAAAATGATTTACCGGTGGAACCGAGCAAGCGTGCGTTCTTAGATCCGCTCGTTGCGGGCTTTTTAGATAAGAAGATTGGTAAGACGTTACGTAACGTGTTTGGCGACCGCATTCATATTTATATTTCCGGGGGCGCTGCGCTCAATCCGACCGTTGCAAAAACGTTCTTAGCTTTAGGCGTGAATATTTTCCAAGGCTATGGGATGACGGAAACCTCTCCGATCATTTCGGTCAATAAGCCAGGGCACAATCATCCGACGACGGTGGGCCCGGCCTTACCGAACATTGAAGTACGTTTGGGTGAAAACGACGAACTTCAAGTGCGTGGTCCGACGGTCATGCAAGGGTATTGGAATCAGCCCCAAGCCACGGCCGATATCATGACCTCAGACGGTTGGTTACGCACGGGTGACGTGTGTGCCATTTATCCTGACGGTAATATCCGCATTACGGGGCGCTTGAAAGAAATCATCGTCACGAGCACGGGCGAAAAGATTCCGCCTGCGGACTTAGAAGCGGCCATTGAAAATGATCCGCTCTTTAGTCAAGTGATGGCCGTGGGTGAACACCGTCCGTATATTTCGGTCTTAGCGGTAGTGAACCCCGAAG
>CAMYAA010000322.1 GCA_947253615.1 uncultured Sutterellaceae bacterium | reverse complement strand
GATCTAGTACGGTCTCGTGGGCTCGGAGATGTGTATAAGAGACAGGTCTTTAAGTTCGGCATGAAGACCCGTTAAGCGAACCCAAGCCCCATTGTGACTGGCGTTAGCAAGACTGACATCACCGAGACGCTGATAGAGCGTGTCGCGCATCTGGTAGAGATTTTCTAAACCAATTTGCGGCAAAGTTGCATGAGCAGCGACCGCAGGGGTGACTACCGTGGTGCCTGGTTTAGGCGTGTTAGGTTCAGGATTGACTGGCGCTGGTTTACCTGGGTCAGGTTTAGGATTGTCTGGCGTCGGTTTACCAGGGTCAGGTTCAGGCGTGGGCGTGGGTTTAACGGGTTTGGGTTCAGGCTCTTTGGGTGGCTCTGTTTCTTTGAAGTTTGTCAGATACCAAACACCGTCGTCTGGAGAGTTGCCATAAAGATACTTGTTTGAATCTTTATGTTTTGCCGTATAGTCACCTTTGGTAGAGTGTTCAATAACGAATTGGTACGCTTTATGAGTACTTGGTGTTTTGAAAACGAATGGATCCAAGGGGACAACAGTGAATTTGTCGGCTTCTGGAGTGTCCGTGCCTGTGGCGACCTTATATGCCTTAGCATCCATAGTGATGATTGGATTAAGGTCTAAAGCCTTAATAAGCGCCACTACATCTTGTTGTTTCGCTCTTTCGGGATCAACATATAAATGGATTTGTAAGGTACCCTTAGCTTCTACATTCCCATATGAAACTTCCGAGGGATTGGTTCTCTTAACAGTAATGAGTCCAGTGACGTTCGAGCGACTTGGATTATGATACGTTTCGAACTCAATCACACCATTGGACGAGTGCAGTTGATGAAAAGATGCTGTTTCAAAAGTTGGATTACTTATACTTTCTTCATACTTTCTAGGTAAAGCACCATTAACTTCAAACACTGTTACGCCATCTTGGTACGGGACTCGCAATTTCGCATCTTTCGATTCCAAATATAATCGAGCATAGTTTGAATTTTGCATAGCGATTGCGTTTGAGCGTAAATAATCTAAGGTATCTACACTTACATACGGGAGATCCACCCTACTATTATCTAAAGTAACTAAGCCATTTTTTACGATTAAATTGATTTCCGGGTCGTAAAAAGACTCTTCAGATCCAACTCTTGCTTTGGCTCCATTGGTTAACGTTAAGTTACTACGACCAGTAGAGTACATATATCCATCATTTGTATCCTCTTTGCTGTAGTCAGTAGCAAAGAGGATATATGAAGGTTCAACCTCAGGATTGCTTAGTGTGATATCTACGTCACTATATGCATAGGATGACACACGCCCTTTAATAATAATTTTCTTGCTAGGGTCAGCATTTTTATTAATTCGAATTAGAGAGCGATCTGAGGCGGAAATTGCAGAAAAAGAATTGGTAATATTGATATCACCATTGAAATCAATACGATATCGATAGTCTGTATTGGTTTCGTTAAGTGTTTTTAGATTTTCTTTAAACGAATGGTATAAACCACCTGTGTATATTCCATACCCAAGAGCATCAGTTTCAAAACCGCCATTAAATACAGCGACTATACGATCTTTATTGTTATGGTCAGGGTTAGTAGTCTCTTTAGAGCCAAGATAGGATAAATGAACCCCAGTTTGCCACGTTTGCTCTGAATTATCTCCTTTGTCTCGGACCATAACATCTCGAGAAGCAGCCTTGCGATCTGGGTTGATGATTTTGACGTTTTTGTCAAAAGTTAGGGTAGTTTCTCCTTTTTGGGTGTTTTCAACATAAATGCCAACAGTGCTACCATTGACAATAGACTTAGGTCTTATATATAAGTTAGTGTCGCCTGTAATGTGAAATGAAACTCCTCCTTGGTTTAGAGGAAGGGTATTAATAATATGTATGCCTGTGACAACAGATGTGTTGGTCCCACCCGAAGTAGTATTGTTACCAACTACACCAAAGTCTACAGTTACGTTATTGCCCTTAAAATCGATACCTTGCAAATTATTAGCGTTTGGGATGAATTTATAGTGATTAGTGTTGGTGGATTGAATAAAAATCCCTTCTAGGTACTCACGAATCAAATAATTAGCTTCTTGTTTAGACCAAGTTGTATCAGCAGAGATGTGGGTATTGCCTTTAAGGTCAACATCGATTGAGTAAGAATTATGACCCCCAGGATTATCGTCGAGTGAAATCCCAGTAAAAGCAGTACCTACCATATCAATGGCATTAAACTGGAATTTTGAAAATGCATTGTTACTATGGATGGTGAGATTTCCCTTTTCTGTTGACTGTAATGTTCCTTGGCCTAAAATATTGATTCCACTGGCTATACTACTGTTAATCATTTGGATGTTTGTATCACCATTGATTACAAGTTTTTGATTGGAGTTGGGATCCTCGGAGTTATTATCGATAAGAGCTCCAACAAAGGTGTGGGAATCAGCATAGATGCTCAAAGTTGAGTTAGATTCAATGATTACATTGCCATAATTTCCCGATGTGCTTAGTGTAAATCCCGCT
>CAMYAA010000321.1 GCA_947253615.1 uncultured Sutterellaceae bacterium | reverse complement strand
CATCAATACTCAAGCGCAGGTGCTTGATACAGAAGGCCGTTCGATTGACGGGCTCTTTGCGGTTGGGAATGCCGCGGGTGGGCTCTTTTATGACGACTACGGTGGCGGTGGTCAATTAACGAGTGCGACGGTCTTTGGTCTCGCATGTGCCGCCTATGTGAAGGAGCAAAAAGAACAAACGCCATAAAGAAGGGGGAGCGATATCGCTCCCCTTAGTCATAAGATTCGTGCTCAGGTTTGATTTCATGGTTGGCGTGAGGCCTCCAAGGGACGCGATCTCTTCTAATCGGCTTTGCTAGATTGCGAGGGCAATACAAGGTACTCGAAATACGTAAACTCGGGCTGAGTGAAATTTCGTAGGTTCTCTCATTGGGATCAAGGGCGATCGTGCTCGGTGGGGTGGAGGCGTGGACGAAACTCTCACTCTTCGTTAAGATGTTGTCGTAGCGGCTTCAAACGGATGAGGTCGCTTTTTTGGAATTTGAGTCAATGAAACAATCGCTATGGAGCATTGTGGCCGCCTTTTCGTTTGCGTTAATGGCGGTTTTTGTTCGCCTTGGAGCCTCGGATTTAGGGGCCTGGCAACTGGTGTTTTTGCGTTCGATTTTTGGGATGCTCTTTATTGGGTCGTATGTGTTCTTCACCCATCGAAGTATTCGAACGAGCTATTTTACCCAACACATGATTCGATCATTCTTGGGGATCGTGGCGATTGTGATGTGGTTCTGGGCTTTGCCGCGTATGAATTTTGGGCTCTGTATTACGCTTGTATACACCACGCCGCTCTTTATGGCCCTGAACTTCTTTATCCTCGCCATTGTTCGTAAAGAACCGCCGCCCTGGCACTTGATCATCCCGATCGTGATTGGGTTTGTGGGGATTGAAGTCATTACGCAGCCCACCATTTCCGAAGAGGAAATCGTCCCTGCGTTGATGTGTATTTTGTCGGCCGCGATTGACTTATTGGTCTATTGGCAGATGAAACGCATGGGCGACTTGGGCGAGCCGAGCTGGCGCATTGTCTTTTACTTCGCCTTCTTGGGTGCCGTCATTGCCGGGGGCGCGAGTTCGTTTGACTTTAAACTGCCTACGCACCCCATGGGTTGGGATAACATCGGCGCGATTTTGGGGATGGGCTTATTTGCAACGCTCGGTCAACTCTCGAGCACTCGAGCCTATGCTTACGGCAATATGCTATTGAGTTCGTGCTTGGGCTTTTCCTCTATCGTCTTTTCGATCATTTTGGGCGCGATCGTCTTCCACGAACCAATCCTTTGGAGTTCGGTCGTGGGTGGCTCGCTCGTCATTATCGGCGGTGTGATGTCGGTCATTAAAACGAAAAAACTCCAGGGTGCTTAAATTGCCCTAAGACGGCTTTTTAAAACTTCAAAAAAAGAGGACGATGCTCAGGGTGGGCTCGTCCTCTTGGTTTTTTTAGCACGGTAGCAGTACGCTCTCGCGTTAGTGCTTCACGTCCTCCGCTGCCGTCGAGGCTGGCTGATTCGCGTCCTTGCTCGTCGAATCGTCCGTGGCGCGATTCACATAAATGGCATGGTCGGCCAACGCTAAGATTTCACGCTGGTGTGTGACCATCAAGAGAATCGAGTCGGGCAATTCACGCTTTAAGACGTCAATCACGGCTTTGGCCGCCTCATCGTCGAGCGCTGAGGTGATTTCGTCTAAGAGCACAACCTTGGGCTTGGCTAAAAGGAGTCGCGCAAGCATTAAGCGCTGAACTTCCCCACCACTTAACTTCTTGACCCAATCCGTGGAGGTGTCGTTCTCCACATGACCCACGAGACGCGGTAACCCAACACTATTGAGAACCTTTTGATAGGCCTCGGTGATGAAGGTTTCTGGACCAGCCGGATAGCTTAGCAATTCGCGTAACGTGCGATTGGCTACCCAAAGGTTTTGACTCAACCAATACGCATTGGTGTCGCTCGGTAAGGAAAGCTTCCCGGTGGCGTACGGATAGTACCCGGCAATGGCCTTTAAGAGGGTACTCTTACCCACGCCCGAGGGGCCGTAAATCACGGTGAGTTCTCCCGGTTTGGCTTCAACCATCACGTCTTTCAACAGCGCTTCACCCTCACGGGTGGAGACACTCATTTGCGCAGTTAACGGCGCTTTGGGCGTGTCGAGCGTGGCTTTTTCTACATGGGCTTCTTGGAGATTCAATTCAAGACGCGAGACAAAACCGTGTAAACGAGCGACCGTCGCTTGCCAACGGGCCACGTCTTCGTAGGAGTAAATTAACCAGCCTAAGGTGCCAACCACCTGTCCGAAGGCCATGGCAATTTGCATTAAGCCCCCTAACAAAATGGCGCCCGAAAGGAATTTCGGTAAGGCAAAGAAAATCGGGGCCAAACTCGAAATCTGATCGTAAACCGTCGTGAAAAACGAGAGGTTACGACTTCGGTCCATCAATCCACGCCAGTTAAAGACAATTTGCGAGAAAAGCTCTTGTAAGTGGAGACGCTCAATGAGCTGACCGTACTGACCCGCAATGGCTTCGGC
>CAMYAA010000320.1 GCA_947253615.1 uncultured Sutterellaceae bacterium | reverse complement strand
GATCTACACACTGCATATCGTCGGCAGCGTCAGATGTGTATAAGAGACAGAGAAGTGGATTTTAGGGTCGCCTCAAGGCTGGAAGGGGGACTTCGCTAAGGCCGTTTTAACGCCGGTGGATAAAGAGGGTAAGCCCTTAAAGTGTAATAACAGCGGATGTCAAGGTAACTTTAATTGGAGTTGGACGCAACATACGGGCTTTCGAATTGATTCGAAGTCTACTCCGGATGTCTTGTATTTGTCAGTGTTCGATAACGGGGACGGTCGAGGGATGGAACAGCCTCCATTGCCTGATATGAAGTACTCACGTGCCGTGGTGTATAAGATTGATCAAAAGAAACATACTGTTCAACAGATCTGGGAGTACGGCAAAGAACGAGGTCATGCCTGGTACAGTCCCGTGACCTCTATCACGGAATACCATCCAGATAAGAATTCAGTTTTTGTCTATTCTGCGACGGCAGGGGCGACGTTTGACTTCAAGACCGGAGCATTTAAATCTGCGCCGAACCCATTTATTGACGAATTCAAATGGGGAGCGAAAGAGCCGAGTGTTGAAATTCAATTCGAGAAAGCGTCGGGATATCAGGCGATGCCAGTTGACTTGAAGAAGGCATTTGGGCAATAAATGTATAGGGGCTCTATGGTTACACTGTAGAGCCCATTACGTAACCTGGGCTGAGCTTTTTAGTTGCAGTTGTTGATATCAAGCTTTATCTTCCACTGAGACTAGTTTTTCTTTCAAAATCACCAACACAAAATTTAGGGGGAACCCACTTAAATTTTTCTCTGGATTGATTGTTGCCTACGTTCGTGATAAATTGATCGAAAGAAAAAGGTGGATATCCACCTAAATTTTTCGTATGTGGTGATGATATGAAAATCAACCGAGATTTTTACCTCAAAAAACTGATTGCCAAAAGGGAAAACGGTCGCATAAAGATCATCACCGGGATAAGACGATGTGGAAAATCCTACCTCTTGTTCAATTTGTTTAAAGCGCATCTTCTAGCTCAGGGTGTCAAAGAGAATCAAATTATTTCGATTGGCCTCGATGAAATCGATAATATCGAATACAGAAATCCGTTTAGATTGAATGAATACATTAAGGAACGGACCAAAAACGCCAGTCAACAATATTTCGTTTTCATTGATGAAATTCAGTTATCGGTACCCGTCCGGAATCCTCATCTAGAGAGCGACGAGGCTAGTGTCACCTTTGTTGACGTGTTGCTAGGCCTGATGAAGCGCCTCAACTTAGACATCTATGTCACGGGCAGTAACTTTAAAATGCTGTCCTCCGATATCCTGACGCAATTCCGAGATCGTGGCGATGAGATTCATGTCTACCCATTGTCTTATTGCGAAGTCTGCGACTTGTTTGAAAACAAGGCGTTGGCCTTAGAGCATTTCATGGTGTATGGCGGAATGCCATATATCTACAATTTGCAGAGTGATGATGAAAAGAGTCAGTATCTGAAGGAATTGTTTAAGGAAACGTACATTAAGGACGTTTTCGAAAGAAACAACATCAAGAATGAGGGTGAGGTCCTTGGTCTGCTCCTCGATTTTATTTCCTCGGCGATTGGGTCATTAACCAATCCCGCCAAACTCTCGAAGCGTTTTGATTCAGAAAAGAAAATTAAGATATCTTCGAATACGCTCTCGCGCTACCTTGAATTCTTTGAAGAAGCCTACGTTATTAACCAGGCCCAGCGATTTGATGTTAAGGGCTCTCGATATTTCTCTACACCACTCAAGTACTATTTCGCTGATATCGGTCTTAGGAATGCACGGTTAAATTTTAGGCAAGTCGAAGAGCCCCATATCATGGAGAACATTATCTATAACGACTTGCTTCGCCGGGGCTATAACGTCGACGTTGGCTTGGTGGAAAAAGAGGTGCGTGTGGAGGGGCAGCGAAAGAAGAAGCAGTTTGAGGTGGATTTTGTGATCAATAAAGGCCATCAACGCTGCTATATTCAATCCGCTTTGAACGTCAACTCTCAAGAGAAGCGAGAGCAGGAAACAACTCCTCTTAAGCACATCGATGACTCCTTTAAAAAGATAGTTGTCGTGCGAAACAACATCATCCCAAAACACGATGATGACGGGATTTTGTATATCGGCCTAGAGGACTTCTTGCTCAACGACGCCATCCTTGAGTTTTGACATTCGTGGGTGAAATCGTAGATAACTTTAATTAGGGGCATCGCAAGGGGCCTTTTGCTTTCATTGTTGAAGGGACGCTGCCCACAAAGGCTGGCGAAGTGCTATTAGTGCTCACCCAGGCTAATTTCACAACCCCTGTGCACTGAAACGTCGTTAGCTGTGCATTTTCTTATGTCGTCTCGCTTCATTTATGGCAGAGGAGGAAAGTACTTTACGAAAAATAAAGGCGGCCCCCCCCCCCTAAATTTTTCGTTAGTTAAAGTGTTTGTCGTTTCAGAAAAAATTGCCTTTGTCTTTGTCGTAACAGCCTTGCCACTATGCTCCACAAGGTAATCCTCCAGTCAGTTGCTTTCAATGAGGTGTTCACGAACGT
>CAMYAA010000319.1 GCA_947253615.1 uncultured Sutterellaceae bacterium | reverse complement strand
TGCCAAGGTTGGTGAACAATGGTATGAGCTCGATACCAATGGCCTCCTTAAGGTGGATTCCAAAGGTAATCCTTTTGTTGTTACAGGTACTGCCGCTCAACCAGCAGGCATTAAACCGCTCGTTAAGGTGACTATGGAGGTCGAAAACGGCTCACTGAAAAAGGACAGTAAGCAAGCCATCAATGGTGGTCAACTTCAAGACGCTTTGGGTGGATTGCTCCTGACGGCCAACGCGTCAAGACGGTATCGGAGGCTCTTAAGGAAGCCAAGACGGAAGTTGTGGCAGGTAATGACAGTGTGACTGTTACTCCGGTGACAGGGACAAAGAAAGGTCAACCCACCGTCAACAAGGTCGCTGTCAACGAAGATCGTGTTCATGAAAAGGTCCAGACGAAGAACCTTGTGTTGAAGGGTCAAGACAATACTCCTGATCTTTCGATGACCAATACAGTTTCGGAAGACGGTGCACCCTCGTTAACGCTCGGTGCTACCAACGCTGCAAGTCCTGCCGGTGCTCCAGCCCCTGTTCGTATTCAGAACGTGGCGCCGGGGGTTAAGCCAAATGACGCAGCGACAGTGGGTCAGTTACAAGGCTTACGTACGGAAATGCAGAGTAACAACAACGTCATGCGTCGTGAATACCGTGGTGGTATCGCTGCGACAATGGCGGCTGCATCGTTACCGCAAAGCTATCGCCCAGGTATGTCTGGGGTCGCATTGGCGGGCGCAACTTACCGTGGGGCTAATGCTTTAGCCGTCGGTATGAGCTCCGTGAGCGAAAATGGCCGCATGGTCTTTAAGCTCAATGCCGCTGTTGCTCCGGGTAATAACTCGTCCGTAGGCGCGGGGGTCGGTTACTTCTGGTAATCCCTTAAAACAGAGTTCTTAAGCCAAGGGAGGATTCTTTCGCGAGTCGGGAGAGTCCTCCCTTTTTTTTGTCATTGACGTGTTGTAAACAGACAACGTTGGTTTCTTCTGAGCGTATGGGTGTTTAAGTCAATGATGAGAGGAGAACTCGAATTACGAGGCAATGTTTAAGTGGCTCAAGGCATTGAAGAACCACGAAGGGCAAAGTTAGCGACGCAAAAAAAGGGGTAAGCGTTAAACCTAAGTGAAAAATGAAGTAGGGCGATTTTAATCTAAAAGGGATACGACTTTACCCAGTTTAGTTTTCGTATGAGGGTAAAAGCTCGCGTGTGATTAACTCATGTTTAGTGAGGCTATTATGCAGAAAGCCCTGAGTTTTAAACGGTTAACCCCTGTCGCTTTGTTACTCGTGGGGGTGTTTGGTTTTTCGTCGTTGAGTGCGGTTGCGGCTGAAGATTCTGGAGTCAATCAACCTCCAGTATCTAAACCTAATTTTCAGTCACCAGAAGGAAAGCAAGAAGATACAAAAGTAGAAATTAGCACGTCTTCAAAATCGGGTGGAGTTAATGAGTTATTTGGACAAAATTCAGGGGCAAGCTTATGGACCGCAGCCTACGCCCCAATTTATATTGGCGGTAATCGTTGGGTACAGCCCAACAATGTGTTGGCGTCACTTCATGACTTGAGTTTCATGATGGATGATGGGATGCACGTATTTCTTAATGGTACTACTCAGACAGCGTTAATGCGCTTTGGCGATGCTATTAAAATTAACAATCCCAATTTGAGTTATTCCGACGGCGTGTGGACATTCTCACAGACACCAACCTATCAAAAGCTGACGCTGACAGGGGAGGCCTCACAGGAAAAGCCAAACGAAGTGCCGAAAGTGACATTCTCAGTATCAAAGGATAAAACAGGGAATACGGTATTGGACGTTAAGGACGAAAAAGGCGCTCCAGTATCGATTAATTCTTCCGCCCCAACAGCTGCAGCTCCCCAAAAGCTCCCTGATTACGACAACGAATTCCGGTTGGTTCGTAAAGAGTACCGAGGAGGTGTTGCGACCGCGGTGGCAACGGCTTCGCTTCCGCAAAGTTATCGCCCAGGGATGAAAGGGGTAGCCGTTGCAGCTGCCCACTATAAAGGAGCGAATGCGATTGCCATTGGTGCCAGCACCATTACAGAGTCCGGTCATACGGTTTTCAAAGTAAATGCGGCCGTGGCCCCAGGAAATAATTCCTCCGTGGGAGCGGGGGTCGGCTACTTCTGGTAAAGCCACACAAAACTGACGTATGTTTATGTGAGGAAGTGCTTCCAGACGAGGCGCTTCCTCGTTGCATTTCTGAGTGCGACGTCCGAAAGAGCATTCTCAAAAAGCCCATTTAGCTTTTAAAAAATTTTCAAAATGGATCCTCTTGCCCTGAAACATAAGCTCGTTAAGTAGTTTTATCCCTCTATAAACTATGCGATCTTGAAGAATAAGGGTAATTCCTAGTTTTTGTGGGTTGAAATTTAAATCCAAAAGTAGTGCAAATTTCCGAATTTTTTAGAGTATTTTTTACGATAACTATCGTTATCGAAAAACCGATAGGTATTACTTTTAGAATTTGCGCCTTTTTCGTCGTTTTTTGTCCACAATGAGGTTTAAACTTTATGTAATAGCTAAATCCTTTGTGCT
>CAMYAA010000318.1 GCA_947253615.1 uncultured Sutterellaceae bacterium | reverse complement strand
TCTCGGATCTCATCAACCCCGTTATTAGAAGCCGCATCAATCTCGATCACATCACTCACTTGCCCTCTCGTAATCGCCTGACAGACCTCACACTCATTACAAGGATTCCCATCAACCGCATTCGGACAATTAACGGCTTTCGCTAAAATCTTAGCTGCAGAAGTCTTCCCCGTACCACGAGGTCCCGCAAACAAATAGGCATGACTCATCTGATCATGAGAAATAGCATTCTTAAGCGTTTGGGCGATCATTGTCTGTCCCACTAATTCATCAAAAGTTTGTGGGCGCCATACCCGATATAAAGCCTGATAAGTCATGAGGATCCTCCTTTAGTCTCTTTCAATCTATTATAGCGAATTATCCTGTTTTTAGCGAACCCATTTAGCAAGTCCCAAAAGCCAGTTAATCAGTGCGTATCGCTTCAATCCAAGCAAATTTATGTTAAAATATAGCCTGAAAGCATACGAAAGGAAGAACTTCATGTCAAAATTAGAAATTATTGATTTACATGTTGAAATTGAAAATAAAGCCATCCTTAAAGGAGTCAACCTTACCATTCAAAGTAATGAAGTGCATGCCATCATGGGACCCAATGGAACCGGAAAGTCTACCCTCTCTCAAGCAATTATGGGTCATCCTGATTATCAGGTAACCCAAGGAAGAATCCTTCTGGATGGCGTCAATCTTCTAGACCTCGATGTTGACGAACGAGCCCGTCAAGGATTATTTATGGCAGTCCAATATCCTAGTGAGATCTCCGGAGTCTCTAACGCGAGCCTAATGCGAACCGCCATGAATGCCCACCGCTCAGAAGATGATCAGATTTCAATTTTTAATTTTTTAAAAAAATTGGATGAAAAAATGGCCCTATTAGATATGAATCCAGAAATGGCTGAACGTTATGTCAATGAAGGGTTCTCCGGAGGAGAAAAGAAACGTAACGAAATTTTACAAATGCTTATGATTGAACCACGCTTTGCCATCCTCGATGAGATCGACTCTGGGCTAGATATTGATGCCTTGCAAGTCGTATCCAAGGGTATCAACTCATTAAGAGGCGAGCAATTTGGAGCTTTAATTATCACTCATTACCAACGTCTACTTAACTATGTCACACCTGACTTTGTCCATATCATGATGGATGGACGCATTGTTAAGTCAGGTGGCCCAGATCTAGCACTTGATCTCGAACAAAAGGGCTATAAAGAATTAGCCGTGGAAAACAACATTCGATTAAACGAAGAATAGGTGATTTTATGCAAGCTATTCATCATATTAATGAACTCAAACAAGCCGCTTACTCGACGTGCCCCCAGCTATCTTTACCCAAAATCGAACGGCTAAATCTTAACCAGTGGCAACTTTTTGATAACCCAGAAAACACACCAGAAATACCCTCTATCGATCAAAAACAAGGGGATATTCTCATTTGTGATTTTCAAACAGCTATCGAAAAGTACCCTGACCTCTTTATTAATTACTTAGGCCAAGCTCTCCCCTTAGATGATAGCTCCTTATCAGCCTATCATCTCGCCCATTTATCTCAGGGACTTTTCATCTATGTCCCTGAAGGCTATCACCATCATGAAAAGCTTGAATGGACCCTGGATTTTTCAAAGCAGTCCCATCAATACCTTCTCCTCGTACTTGGCAAAAGAAGCCAGCTTTCATATTTAGAAAAGCTAATAAATAATACACCAAGCGACTTTAGCCAATCATACAGTTTAGAGGTCATCCTTGAAGAGGAAGCCAAGCTGGACTACCAAGCTATTGATCAAATGAAGTCCCACGCCTCTAACATCCTCACTCGTCGTAGTCTCATTAAGGATAGAGCCATTGTAAATTGGACTATTGGTGCTTTTAATGAAGGAAATTCCTTGGAGGATTTTGATTGTAAATTAAGTGGCCTTGCTGCCGAAAGTTATCTCAATATCACTGCTATTTCTAATCTTTCCAACCACCAAGTCATCGATTCAAAAATCAATAATTGGGGAGCTCATTCAATCGGTCATATTAAACAATACGGTGCTGCCATTGAATCCGGTCGGCTCTCTATGAACGGAATTGGGAAAATCCATAAGAATGCCAAGTTGGCTGATGCTCAACAAGAAAATCGACTTTTAATGCTGTCGGATGGTGCAAGAGGGGACGCTAACCCTATCTTATTAATTGATGAATTTGAGGTGACCGCGGGACACGCCGCTTCCATTGCTCAAGTGGACCATGAACAACTATGGTACCTAATGAGCCGAGGAATCCCTTTAATTCAAGCCAAGTTCCTAGTGATTCGTGGCTTCTTAATGCAGTCAGTCAGTCAAATTAAAGATCCCACCATCCGCCAGTTACTTTTAGATCAATTGGATATTAAACTCCAATCCCTAACCAAAGAGGGGGATCATCATGGCCCAGCTTAATGTTCAAGCCCTTCGCCAAGAATTTCCAATTCTCCACCAAAAAGTACAAGGTGAAAAGCTCATTTACTTTGATAATGCCGCTACTTCTCAGACCTCTCATTCTGTCTTAGACCGGATCGTCTATTATTATCAACA
>CAMYAA010000317.1 GCA_947253615.1 uncultured Sutterellaceae bacterium | reverse complement strand
AGATCTAGTACGGTCTCGTGGGCTCGGAGATGTGTATAAGAGACAGGGACTTGGGCAGAATCTGACGCGCTTCATGAGTTTTCACTGGAAAGTCCGGAATAATCGTCACGAATCGCCAGGCGGGATCGGTATTAATCGGCATATGAATGGCTTTATCCCCATTCATAAAGCTCGCTGCTAAGCCCCCAAAGAGCGCTGGCGCCACATTGTCTGGATGCCCTTCAATGGCGGTACAGATCTGAAAGAGTTCATCGTTACTCAAAGGGCGTCCCATCATCGCATTGGCCGCCGCAGCCCCGGCGACAATACACGTACTCGAAGAGCCTAAACCACGTTCAACAGGAACCGTCGAATCAATGTGCAGTTTGACCTTGGGAGCCACACGGCCAACGTGTTCATACACGCGACGAAAGACTTGAAGGACCAAGTTGTCGTCGTTTCGAAACGCTTCAGGACAGCCCGTCACCACGTTTTCGGTATGCTCTTCAAACGTAAATTTGGCATAAAGCGAGAGGGCAAGGCCTAAGGCATCAAAGCCTGGGCCAATATTGGCCGTGGAGGCAGGGACGGTCACGGTATAACGCGTTTTCATGAATTCTCCTTCCTTGAGGGACGAGTCAGAGTTCTATTATGGGTTGGACTTCCCCCAAGGATTCACGTGCATGAACCCTGGGGGCTAGTGTTCGGTCACTTAGGCTTTAAAAATACGATTGGCCGCATCCACCACAGCCGTGGGGACGTCGTTAACCGCAATCGAGCCGTCAAAGCGCACGGGTAAGCGCTTTAATTCCGAAAGGTTCTTCGGCGCCGTCGTGCCCGTTAAGCGTTCGAGTAACGCCATGGCTTCAAACGGATCAGCAGGCACCTCAGCGCCTAAAGCCGCTAAGACGTCATAGGCAAACTTATAAGGCGAGGCGGTGGACAAGACCACACAAGGCACGTCATCTTGGGCTTTTTCACGAGCCACGGCTAAAGCCACAGCCGTGTGCGGATCGATCAAACGATGATCCTTTTCCCAAGCTTCACGAATGCACGCCGCTGTTTTCTCATCATCGGCCCAAGCCCCTTCAAAGACGGATTGAATCTTAGCTAAGAGTTCAGGGCTTACTTGATAATGACCCTCTTCCTTGAGTTGCTTCATCAAAGAAGCAATCAATTCGCAATCCCCACCACTCATTTCATAGAGGAGACGCTCTAAGTTCGAAGAGATCAAAATGTCCATACTGGGCGTGATCGTCTTATGGAAGTCACGTCGACGATCGTACGTCCCCGTCGCTAAGAAGTCGGTCAGGACGTGATTTTGGTTACTCGCAACGATCATGCGACGAATCGGTAAGCCACAAGCACGAGCATAGTAGCCTGCCAAAATGTTCCCGAAGTTCCCGGTGGGTACGCAAACGTCAAAGGCCTCGCCATAAGCTAAGGCTTTTTCTTCGAGCAATTGCTTATAGGCCTGGAAGTAATACACCACCTGAGGAATCAAGCGGCCAATGTTAATCGAGTTCGCACTCGAAAAGTCCACACCCTCGGGGAGGGTGATACGGTCCGCTTCGTTAAAGAGCGTTTTGGCGGCCGTTTGAGCGTCGTCGAAATTGCCTTCAATGGCAAAGACGGCAACGTTATCACCACGCTGCGTGGCCATCTGTAAGCGCTGAATTTCGCTCACTTTACGGTGCGGATAAAGGACGGCAATACCGACGTTCGGAACGTCTTGGAAGGCTTCGAGGGCGGCTTTACCCGTGTCACCACTCGTGGCAGTCACGATCATGACCTTCTTACCCATGCTCTCTAGCGCAAAGCTCATAAACCAGGGCAGAATCGAGAGCGCCATATCTTTAAAGGCGGACGTCGGACCGTGATAAAGCTCGAGCAGGTATTCGTGGCCAACACGCGAGAGCGGTGCAATGCGAGCGTCGGCAAACTTCACATCGTAGGCCGAGTTCACCGCCTTGGCGATTTCCTCGGGCGTAAAGTCGTTTAAGAAATGACCAAACACACGTTGGGCCGTTTCTTGATACGTTTCTGTTAAAAGCGCAGGATCCATTAACGACGTGGTGAGAGCGTCATGACTCACAAAAAGACCGCCATCGCTAGCTAAGCCTTTCACAATGGCTTCGCGCGAATTTGCTTTTAGATCACGATTTCGTGAACTGTGGTACAGCATGTAATGGACTCCTTAGGGATTATCAGTACAGTTTTGAAAAGATTGGGTTATTTTTACACATTCGAGGGCATTTATGTCCCATAAGTCACTCTCTCTAGGGGTTAATAGGCAATCTATCTTATGGGCAATTTTCCTTGGGTACTGATAATATGAAAGAGCAGTTCCTCCCTTTAAGGGCTAGGAAACCCTCTTAAACCCACCTTTTCTAGGAATAAACGCTTTGTCGAAGTCATTACGCGTTGCGCTTTTAGGTTACGGAACGGTTGGCCGTTCGGTTCATAAAATCCTTGCCAATCTCCCTGGTATTGAGGTTGTCGCTATTTTGCGCCGTCCGGGTAAAGCCCAGGGCCTGTCTCTTATACACATCTCCGAGCCCACGAGACCGTACTAGAT
>CAMYAA010000316.1 GCA_947253615.1 uncultured Sutterellaceae bacterium | reverse complement strand
AGATCTACACACTGCATATCGTCGGCAGCGTCAGATGTGTATAAGAGACAGTTTAGAGTGCGCGGGGCGTGCACGCGGGCCCTTTCACACTTTGGGGCCAAGGGTGGGGAATTCTGCTCGAAGAGAGCGCCGAGGAAAAGGAGAGCAAGGCCCTAAGCATGCGCCAAAGAAGGTCACACCAGGGTGAAAAGCGGGGTGCAAAGCGGGTCTAAAGGAGATGCCATAGGGTCTAAATAGGAGGCCCAATCTGTGAGGACCTAAGGGACGAAAACGGGGGCTAAATCGAGGGTCACATCGAGGACTAAAGAGCGATCCAAAGGGGGCCTCAATAGGGGGCCGATCATGGCCTCGAACATGGTCTGATCATGGTCTGATCATGGCCTCGATCATGCACCGGTCATGCCCCCACTGACCCGCTTAACGAGAAGGTTGGGAAAGAAAGGAGAAAGAGCACAAAGTCCCCGAGGGTAAAGCGTAACGAAAGCTCCCCCAGGGGCAGATTAAAAGAAGAGCTCCACAAGGCGAGCTGATCAAGCTCGGGCTCCTCAAGGCACGAGCAAAAAGGCCCGCGTTCTTGAGTTGAACCTCGGGCCTCGTTGGGAGTCATCGTTGACGCTTAACGTCCGCGTTCGCGGTTATTTCTCTTTTTTTGCATTGAGATAGGGAAGCATGGCCGTTAAGAGCGCTTTAGCAATCCCCGCCTTGGTGGTGTTTTCAACCACGATGGGGGCTTCGGTCTTTGAAAAGAGGGTGACGGCATTGTGGTCACTCCCTAAGGCCGCTTTGGCATTATTGAGCACAATCATATCGGCCCCTTTCTTTTCGAGCTTACTCAACGCATAGCTTTCCCACGCTTGCGGATCGGTTTCGGCCGCAAAGCCCACGACGCAGCGCGGACGGCGCTCGCTCGTGCCGACATTCTTCAAAATATCGGGATTTTCAACCCAGGTTAAGCCCTCAAAGGGGTTGGGCGCACTCGCGCTCGCTTTGGGGGTCTTTTTGATTTTATTCTCAGCGACTTTTTCGACACGCCAATCAGCGACCGCAGCGACCCCGATAAATGCATTGAGCGTTTCTTCGGCTAAGAGCGTCTGAACGGCCTCGTTCATCTCTTGGGCGCTCGTCACGGAAATACGCTTGACGCCCGCGGGTGCGGGTAAATTGACGGGGCCTGAGACTAAGGTCACGTTGGCGCCCATTTGTTGAGCCACTTCGGCAATGGCATAGCCTTGACGGCCCGAACTGCGATTGGTAATGCCACGCACTGGATCAATCGCTTCAAAGGTGGGGCCCGCCGTTATGCAAAGCGAAATTCCTTCGAGCGCTTTGGGCGCAAAAAGGGCTTTAAGCGCATCAAAGACTTCACGGGGCTCGAGCATGCGACCCGCCCCAATGTCTCCACAGGCTTGATAGCCTTGGGCCGGTCCCACAATATGCACGCCGTCAGCGCGCAATTGCGCGACGTTTCGTACGGTCGCGGGGTTTTGCCACATGTACATGTTCATGCTCGGTACGAGGACGACCGGGCCACGACGGGCCATCAGTAGGGAGGAGACCACTTCGTCCGCAATCCCATTGGCCATCTTTCCAATGATGTTGGCGGTGGCGGGCATGACGATAATGCAATCGGCATGACGGGCCAAATCAATGTGCGGCATGGCCGAGTCATTGCCGCCAAACTCCGAGCAAATCACCCGATTGCCCGAGAGGGCTTCAAAGGTGAGCGGCTGAATAAAACGGGTGGCGTGTTCGGTCATTACCACGTGTACGTCAATCCCTTCTTTTTTCAGAAGACGTAAGAATTCACAGCTTTTATAGGCTGCAATACCGCCCGTGACAACGAGAGTTACGTTTTTCAGTGCATTCAACATAAAGGAAGTGCCTTAGAAAGAAGGGTTAAAGAGACGATAACGTTGGTCATCATTGTACATGACCCCTAGGAGGCACTCATCGTGAAAAGCTCGCCTCGAGGGCCTTTCTAAGGAGAATCCATGAGCGTGGTTTACTAAGAATCGTCATTCACTAGCGTTAAAAAAAGGGCTGAAAAGTGTGACCTTTTCAACCCTTGATCGATTCAGAGTGTGGGGACGTTAACGCTTTCGCAAGCCAAAGATTTCGTCAATGACTAAGCCCACGGCCCCGGCACAAATCGCAATATCGGCGACGTTGAAAGCAGGCCAGTGGTACCCCGCGGCATGTAAGTCGATAAAGTCGATCACGTAGCCGAGCGTCGCGCGATCAATCAAATTCCCAAGGGCGCCCGCGGCAATGAGCGAGAGCGACAGACTAAAGAGCCAGAACTGATTGAAGCGCTTGAGTAAAAACAAAATCACGAGCGTGACGATGAGTGCCAACCCAGCAAATAACCAACGCTGCCAACCGCCCGCCTCGGCCAAAAAGGAAAAGGCGGCACCGGTATTGTGCGCGAGCACCAGGTTGAAAAAGCTCGTCACGGGAAGACGTTCGTAGGGCTCAAGCGTATGCTGAAAAGAGTACTTCGAGATCTGATCAAGCGCGATGATCAGAATCTGTCTCTTATACACATCTCCGAGCCCACGAGACCGTACT
>CAMYAA010000315.1 GCA_947253615.1 uncultured Sutterellaceae bacterium | reverse complement strand
TCTACACACTGCATATCGTCGGCAGCGTCAGATGTGTATAAGAGACAGCTTCAAACGTTCCGGAACGACAGGGAACTTAACCTTGTCTTCCGTAATTTCGAACTGGTCGAACTTAAAGAAGCGAGCAAGAATCTGCTCAGGCGTCATACCGATCGCCTTCAATAAGATCGTCCCCGGCATCTTACGACGACGGTCAACACGGAAATAGAGAATGTCCTTCGCGTCAAACTCGAAGTCTAACCACGAGCCACGGTAAGGAATCACACGAGCCGAGAACAACAACTTCCCAGACGAGTGCGTTTTACCCTTATCGTGTTCAAAGAAAATCCCAGGCGAACGATGCAACTGGCTAACAATCACACGTTCCGTCCCGTTAATGATGAATGAGCCCTTTTCCGTCATTAACGGAATTTCACCCATATAAACATCATTTTCGCGAATTTCTTTTACCGTTTGCGGTTCATCAGCATCACGGTCAAAGATTTCTAACTGAATCTTTGCACGAACACGAGAACAATAGGTCAAGCCGCGAATTTGACATTCGGAAACATCAAACTCTGGTTCGTCGAGAATGTACTCGACGAAATTCATACGAGCATAACCATTATTACTGGTAATCGGGAAAATGGAACTAAACGCTGCCTGAAGACCGATTTGATTATTTCGGGCTTTAGGCGCAACATCGGCCTGCAAGAATTCTTCGTAAGAACGAAGTTGAGTATCAAGCAGGGAAGGCACTTCAAGTACGCTCGGGCGAGAGGCAAAGCTCTTGCGGATGCGCTTCTTTTCAGTGAACGAGTACGACATGGACACTCCGTTCGACACTAGGGATGAGCCAAAAGATGGATGATGTATTAGATAGGGACGCCAAAAACCGCACAGAACATAGAACTTTAGCGTTCTAGCCCGCACGGTATAGAATCCTAATTAAACGAACTTAAAGTCATCCATCAAGAGAAAGATTTTGAACTAAATTCTTGAAAATCAGGATGATTAACAGAACTTAGTTCAAAATCCCCCATCGAAGGGGGAAGCAAAGACCATTTTACTATTATCAGTCCAATGATCTTTGCATTTCAAGTAAAAATTACTTGAGAGCGACCTTAGCGCCAGCTTCTTCGAGCTTCTTAGCAGCAGCTTCAGCGTCAGCCTTCGGCAAGCCTTCCTTGACAGCCTTAGGAGCACCTTCAACGAGGTCCTTGGCTTCCTTGAGGCCGAGACCAGTCATTTCGCGAACGACCTTGATCACAGCGATCTTGTTGGAACCAGCGTTTTCGAGAACGACGTCGAATTCGCTCTTTTCTTCAGCAGCAGCGCCGCCAGCAGCAGCACCAGGAGCAGCCACAGCAACAGCAGCGGCAGCAGCGGACACGCCGAACTTTTCTTCCATCATCGTGATGAGTTCGGAGATTTCGAGAACGGTCTTGGAAGCGATCGCTTCGAGGATTTCTTCATTGGTAAGGGCCATTTTATGACTCCAGATTTACGTAGTGTTTAAAAAAAAGTTTTTATCAGGCAGCAGCCTGTTCTTTGGCATCGCGCACGGCAGCCACGGTACGCACGAAGCGAGCCGGGACTTCGTTAATGGTACGGACGAACTTAGCAATCGGTTCGTTCATCGTAGCCATCAACTTGGCAAGGAGTTCTTCACGGCTTGGCATCGAGGCGAGGTTCTTAACAGCTTCCACGTCCATGACGTAGTTAGCCATTGCACCACCCTTGACGACGAGCTTGTCGTTATCCTTGGCGAAGTTGACAAGAACCTTAGCAGCCGCGACAGGATCAGGCGAGAACGCATAGACTAACGGACCAACGAATTGATCAGCTAAACCAGCAAATCCCGTACCTTCAACAGCACGACGAACTAACGTGTTCTTAACAACACGCAACGTTACGTTATTAGCACGAGCTTGCGCACGTAACTTCGTAACGGCCTCAACGCTCAGCCCACGGTATTCAGCGATGACAATTGCGGAAGAGTTAGCAACAATGCCAGCTACTTCTTCAATGACGGCCGCCTTATCTTGACGATTAAGACCCATGGTCTGGCTCCACTCAGAGGTGTCTTACTTTCGTAAAACACCGGTTTATAAATAACCGGCATACTTCTGAGAGTTTTGGCTGATTTCATTTCCCCTCTTTCAAGAAGAAAGGACTTAAAAACACAACGCAACATCTCTCTTCGGTTTACCGTCTGCGCTGGACATCTTATTGAAGCTATTGAATCAATGAAAGCGCTTGAAGCCATAGCAATTAAGACGATTAAAACAGCGTTCTCTAACTTCTCGATGAGCTTTCTGTTGTGAGAAGTCGATTGCGTTCATTTCCAGCGGTCTTTGACAGCGGCAGGCTGTAAACAACCTGCCACCCAAAGCCCTGAGGCCTCACGACCTCAATTCGGATCATTGCTCACAAACCGAAGTTTGCTCGCTGGGTGATCCTTCCCAAAATTCATTAAGCTTCGATCGAGCCCACGTCCACGCGGACGCCGACACCCATCGTCGAGCTAACAGAAACCTTCTTGAGGTACTGGCCCTGTCTCTTATACACATCTCCGAGCCCACGAGACCGTACTAGATCT
>CAMYAA010000314.1 GCA_947253615.1 uncultured Sutterellaceae bacterium | reverse complement strand
CGAGATCTAGTACGGTCTCGTGGGCTCGGAGATGTGTATAAGAGACAGCTCCAGCCCACTGCACGAGCGCGAGTGCGCGCTTCTTTGGCTTTCACCCCGATCGAGCCCGGGAACCCCTTAAAGCGAATGCGGCTACGAGGATCGCGCCCAATGGGCACATCCACCACAAAGTCCACCGCGGCCGAGCCTAATGTAAAGGCCCAGTATTCACGTTTGACGGTACGTTCTTGCAACTGACGCACTAAATTCGTTTGTGCCTGAAGGGTGCGAGCCACCACCATTAAGCCCGTGGTATCACGGTCTAAACGATGCACAATGCCCGCGCGGGGCACTTCACGCAATTCCGGATAGCGTGCTAATAAACCATTTAAGAGCGTGCCCGAGGGATTACCCGCCCCAGGATGCACCACTAACCCCGAGGGTTTATTGACGACGATGATGGTATCGTCTTCGTAGACCACGTCAAATTCAACATCGTCTTGGGCTTGGTACTGAAGGGCTTCGTCCATGCGAGGCTCTTCGAGTAATTCGATTTCGTCACCTTCCGTGACCTTCTGACGAATTTTCGTCGCGGTCTCCCCGTTGACCATCACGCTCCCATCTTCAATCAATTTCTGGAGACGTGCACGGCTCACTTCGGGCATTAAGGCCGCTAAAACTTTATCTAAACGTTCTCCCCAAAAGCCATCAACAGTGAAACTTGGTAAAGTGTCACTATCAGACTCATTACAGACGTCGTTCGGCTCGGTATAATTTGAAGACATTTTTTCCCAACTATTTACCATGAAAATGAAGAAATCAGTTCAGCGCCTTATCACTCGTACGTTATTGGTAACGGCGCTTACGCTGGCCACGGCCTCCTGCTCTTGGATTAGTAACCTTGATAAGGACAAGACCACCGATTGGTCCGCGCAAAAACTTTATACAGAAGCTCGCGCTGCTCTTGATGATAGCAACTGGAGCGAAGCTAAAGATTATTACACTAAACTTGAAGCTCGTTATCCTTTTGGCACCTATGCTCAACAAGCGCAAATTGATTTAATTTACGTTTATTGGAAGGATGGTGATGCCGCACAGGCTGTCGCAGAAGCTGATCGCTTCTTACGTACCTATCCTAATAATGCCAATAGTGACTACGTTCTTTATATGAAGGCGTTAGCCATTCTAAACGAACAGAAAGGGATCTTCGCCTTTTTAATCGCAGATGATGCATCACAACGTGATGCTGACGCAGCGCGACAGGCCTTTGATACCTTAAAGACGTTAGTTTTACGCTTCCCGGAAAGTCGCTATGCGCCTGAAGCACGTCGTCGCATGAATCAGCTCGTGCTCGCACAAGCCCAGCACGAACTCTCCATTGCGCAGTACTACTACGATCGTCAAGCCTATGTGGCCGCGATCGACCGTGCTCAACGTGTGGTTCGTGATTTCCAAAACACGCCGATGCGTAATGACGCTTTAGTGTTGATTAAGAAGAGCTACACCGAATTGAAGCTCGATGCGTTAGCGGCGGATACGCAACGTATTATTGATGCCAACCCAGTGAAGAAGTAATTCAACACTTGGCAACGGATCCAGACCCTAAAAACACGACCACGTTTTTAGGGTCTTTTTCATGGGGTTCATGGTGGAGTTTTCTTAGGGAGTTTTCTCGCCTTTGGAAAGCGACTTCGCTAGTGTCGCGCCCCGTTCAAGATTGACAAAGAGCAAACTCACGAGCGAGCAAACGAAGAAAATCCCCGTCACCAAAATGGCCAAACGATGGTTGCCTTCCGTGACCCAGGTAATTAACCCATAGGTCACCGGGCCAATGAGGGAGGAAAACCACAGGGCCATATTCCAAAAACTAAAGAACTCCGCACGACGCGAGTCGGGGGCCAGGAGCGCCACCATCGATCGACCAATGGATTGACACGCCCCCATCGCCAGGCCCGCCAAATTCGCCGCCACCCAAAAGACGGCCAAGTGTTGAGTGGAGCTCGCTAAAAAGATCATCACCAACCACACGCCCAAAATCATATTGAGCGTTAATTTGGCCCCAATACGGTCTTGAACCCAGCCCGCGCCAATGGCCCCTACGGCCGCCGTGATATTGACAACAAACATCAAAATCAACGTATCTTTGAGCTTAAAGCCCATGACCTGTTCGGCATACACTGCCGACAAGGCAATCACGACCGAGACCCCACATTGAAAGAAAAATCCCGTTAAGGCCAATTGGGCGAAATCTCGGTACAACGGTAAATTCTTGAGCGTATGCCCCACTTCACGAAAACTCGCTTTCGCAATCACCCAGCTCGAGGCATGGGCGCCATCGGTTTCACGCGGTTGAGAACGTTCTTTCAAAAAGATAAATAACGGGGTCGCTGCGACGGCATAAATCGCCGCGGTTAAAAGCATGATGTAGGGGACCGAGTTGCCCCCAAAAACACCAACCAACGGAATCGAAAGACCAAGCGCCACAAGGCCACCGATGTAGCCTAAGCCCCAGCCCCAACCCGAGACTTTGCCCACGTCTTCAGGCTTGGCGAGTTCTGGTAAAAAGGCGGAACAGAGCGACTCGCCCATGTTGTAGGCCACGTTACTAA
>CAMYAA010000313.1 GCA_947253615.1 uncultured Sutterellaceae bacterium | reverse complement strand
TCTACACACTGCATATCGTCGGCAGCGTCAGATGTGTATAAGAGACAGGGTCTAACCCCTAAAAACCGTTTACTCGCAGCGCTGATTCCTATTGTTGGCTGGATTTTCCTTTTAATCGCCACTTGGAAAGTATTCTTTTAAAGACAACACTCAATGAATACCACTGACACTTCTCCAGCAACCCTTTATGCACGGGTTGACGGTGAACAAGGGGTTGTTGCGCTCGTACGTAGCTATATCCACTACGTCAAAACGCTTGACGAAGTCAAAGATTTGCGCGTGCTCTACAAAGAGGATATGTCGCGTTACGAAACGCGAATGATTGAATTTTTATCCGGGTGGTTAGGCGGTCCGGCTCTATATCTTCAACGTCACGGTATGCCGATGTTACGTGAACATCATCGTCACTATCACATCGATGAAAATACACGTGATCAATGGATGATTTGCATGCGCCGCGCCCTTCAGGACAATATTCAAGATGACGAACTTCGTCTAAATCTCGAAGGAGCATTCTGGCGTATGTGCGATAGCCTTCGTCGCTAACCAAGAGGCTTTAATACACGCCCTGGTTTCGATGTTTAAGGGTCTGAAACTCGATCTGCAAAGATCCTGAGTCATCGCTGAGCCAAATAATATTGTCTTGGATCGTTACGCTCAGACGCATATTGCGCTTAACGTACTTCACAAGCTTTTCTAGCAATTCATTGCTCACAGTAATGACGGAGAGTTTATCTAATTTAGAAAACTCTCCTTTATTACTCGCCCACCAAGGCTCAATACGATCATCGTCATAGGCCATGATCGTCACCATCTCACTTTTGCCACAAGCGCGTCGCACTTGTTTGACGTCAGCACAGCCTACTTCAATCCAATGATGAATCTCACCCGTGGGAGCCATTTCCCATAACGCGGGCTCGCCTTGCGTCGACAAGCCTCGGCCAAACTCTAAATGCTCGCCAGCATGACAGCAAAACGCCAGAATTCGTAACATCAAACGCTCTTCGGTCTCCGAAGGATGACGCGCCACCGTCAGCGAATGGGAGCCATAATAATTACGGTCTAAATCCGAAATATCAATCAACGCTTTATAGACCGTCGCACCAGTGGCCATTTTTAGGACTCCAAAAGAGATGGAAAGCCCCGATTCTACTCCGAGAACACGTATTTTGTTTACTAAATTAGGAAGGTTTCCATCGGTTTAGAGTTCAGGTCCGCTACAATAAGAAGAATATTTTTTTAAGCTTTTACTCGATATCATCGTCGAGTAAAACGTTTTGCAATGGGTGCCTCAACCCTTTAAGGAATCTTATGCGAATTCTAGTCGTTGAAGATGATGAGATGATTGGTGAGAGCGTTGTCGACTTCTTGCAATCTGAAGATTACGCTGTTGACTGGGTGACTGATGGACAGTCCGCCGTTTTAGCTTTACGCACAACACCCTTCTCTTTAGTGATTCTTGACTTGGGCTTACCCAACATGGATGGCCTCCAAGTTTTGAAAGAAGTTCGTAGTCGTAATGACTCTACGCCCATTTTAATTACGACCGCTCGCGACACCGTCGACGATCGTATTAAAGGCTTAGACAGTGGTGCCGATGATTATTTGGTCAAGCCCTATGACTTGGACGAACTCTCGGCGCGCATTCGCGCATTAACCCGTCGTTCGGCTGGACGCGCTGATCCAGTCATTACCCGTGGGGATTTAACCATCTCTCCGGCCACACGCAGTGTGACATTTAAAGGCAAACCAGTCATTCTTTCGAGCAAAGAATACGCCCTCTTAACGGCCTTGGCTGAACGCCCTGGCGTTATCTGGAGTCGTAACCAACTTGAAGAAAAGCTCTACAGCTGGGACAACACGGTTGGCTCCAATGCCATCGAAGTGCATATTCACCATTTGCGTAAGAAGCTCTCCGATGACTCGATTAAAACCGTTCGTGGCTTAGGTTATCTGCTGGAAAGTTAAATGCAATCGATTCGTCGAAAGCTTCTCTTAACACTGATTGGTGCGTTGCTGCTCGCAGGCTTTTCTACCGCAGCAGCAACGTTCTTTTCTGCACAAGCGGAATTCAACGAATTCCTCGACAGTCATCTTCAAGATACCGCAGAGAGCCTTGCCTCCAATTTGAGCTTCTCTGAACACGAACATGACTTTAAACACCTGACCATCGTCGGGGGAACAAAGGCCTATCGGATCATCGCTCAAATCTACGACTCCGAAACCAACACGGCCTGGCACACCTCGGATGCCATCAATCTCCCATTACCAGATACACCTGGGTTTGCCTCAGAAAAGCTTGATGGACGGATGTGGCGCGTTTATTCAATGGTCAGCGGCCCCTATATCATCACCGTGGGCCAAGATATGGCCGTACGCACCGAATTGGCGAGTTCCTCGACCTTCCGAGTGCTTCAGCCACTCCTCTTTTTACTTCCCTTTATTGCGATCGCTGTTTGGATTATCGTCGGGGAAGGCCTCTCTCCCTTAGAACGTACGGCTCGCTCGGTGGCGCGTCGCTCACCGACCTGTTTAGAGCCTGTCTCTTATACACATCTGACGCTGCCGACGCTATGCAGTGTGTAGATCTC
>CAMYAA010000312.1 GCA_947253615.1 uncultured Sutterellaceae bacterium | reverse complement strand
GCCGACGAAACGCGTCACCCCTGGAGCCGCCACCATCGTGGCACCCCCCACCCCGAACGTTTCGGTAATGGCCGAGTCCCCAATGTCTGGGTTCGCATCCTCTTGAGAGTATCCCGTAAAGAAGAGACCCACGGGCATATTGACGGGCGCCGTAAACCACTGTTTACCTAAACCAGCCACACGGATCCCAAACTCACGACCATTACGCGTCATGCACGTCACAATCGAGCCTTCGCCAATTTGAGCACCCGCGTCCATGACGTTCTTGCAATAAGCCATCATGATGTTCAAGAAGAACTGGTCCGTACGCGCTAAGAAAGCAGCGACTTCTTCGCATTCAGCCAAATCGCGACCCGACTTCATAATGGGCACCGCCAAGGCACGAAGCAACAAGGCCGAAGCGGCGATATTACGTTGGTGGAATTCATCCCCCATGGTAATGGCTTGCGCGACTAACGTCGTAATATCCAAACCACCATCCATTGTTTTTAAAGCAGCCGAGAGCGTTGGGCCTAAATGCTTAATCATCCAACGATGACGCGCTAAGACTTCTTCGTCATACGCCCCAAAGCGCATCACTTTACCAATCCCTTCGTTGAGATTGCAGTACGAGAAATTACCATGCACTCGGTTTTCCACGACCACCACAGGCATGGACTTCGAAGTAATCCCACCCATAGGACCGACGGC
Source organism: uncultured Sutterellaceae bacterium (assembly GCA_947253615.1). Lineage (GTDB taxonomy): Bacteria > Pseudomonadota > Gammaproteobacteria > Burkholderiales > Burkholderiaceae_F > Sutterella. Next base: position 1,909 of record CAMYAA010000312.1, on the reverse strand, counting down.
GTTCACGTCATGACAAGGCACGAAACGGATTTCACCCTTTTGAGCCAACGCCTTCGCTTCCTCTTCCGTGTTGGCCCACCCTTCTAAAAGCGTGGCACCGAGCACGGCCCCCTGCATCGGGCCCGTCATACGTTCCCAGGTAATGGGAGGGCCAGCATGCAAAAGGGTCTTACCTTCATTCAAAACAGGAATAACTTCACCAGCGGGTTTAACATCAACCCAATACGGGCGAGCTTCTTTGAGTCGTGCGATGACCGCTTCATTAGCTTCGGTAACGGAGTTGTATTTCATGAGAATCCTCTTACTTCATTAAAGCGAGTAACTTTTGAAGGCGTTCGTCGCCCCCGCATTGGGGAGCCCATTGATAATGAACACACTTCACTTCATTGGTTTGCAGGTCATTGGCAAAATCGCGTAACCCGATATTGATCACAGCCGGCGTTTGAGTTAAAAGCGCTGGGGCTTCACCAGCCGCTTCTTGGCCCTTATTCATTAAGTAGTGGGCAAGCATGACCGCATAACGCGTGCTCGGCACCAAAATCACGCCAGCGTCTTTGAGCTTTTGCACCTGCTCATCGTAGTGTTGCGGATCACCTTCGGTCCCTGTGACGGTCGCAATCACCACCAACGGCGATTGACGATGACGCTTTAAGGTCTCGAGGCTTTCAACCACCGCACCCGCAGGATCGAGTGCCCCACCAAACCCTAAAACCACGTCCATTAATAAAACACCGACCTCATCGGGCACGACTTCAATACGTTCACCACGAACACTCGGAGCAATCATCGGGTGAGGACGACCACGGGTATAGACATCATCGCCCAAGTCAATCACCTGAACCTTATCCGTATGGAGCATGAAACCATCTTTGTGCTCATGATCCAACGGTAACGCCAACGCCTCGCCGAGTAACATCGCCGATTCACTCGCTAATGTCCCACCGGTGTAGAGCCCTAAAACATGATCGTTCACCGCTGGTAAGCCCTGCGAGAGCGTTTCAATAGCGACCAAGTCTTTAGCTAAACGCGCAGCCTCATCCAGGGTATAGGCAAAATAAACATTGCCTTCTTGTCGCTTCTGAGGAACACTCCCTAAGAAAAGCGCAACCACAGGCTTATGGAGCTCGCGCATTAAGGTCGAAATCTTTGCTCGAACGCTCGGAGCAGGCGGCTTGCTAACAAACACCACCACCTTAGTTTCAGAATCTTTATCGAGCATGCCGAGCGCCATCTGCGCGGAGATCCCTCCGACCGCCTCACTTAAATCGCGACCACCCAAGCCGATCGCATGCGTAATCCCAATGTCTTGATGAGCGAGCTGGCTAACGATTTCTTGAATCCCGGTCCCCGAAGCACCCACGATCCCGACCAGACCAGGTTTCGTCACATTCGAGAAGGCCAACGGAGCGCCATGAATAATGCTCGTCCCGCAGTCTGGCCCCATCACAATGAGTCCTTTACTTTGACCGAGCGTCTTTAATTCAACTTCCTTTTCCACGGACACGTTATCCGAGAAGAGCAAGACGTTTTTGTTGGCTAATAAAGCTTCTTTGGCCACGTCACCCGCGTACATCCCAGCCACACTAATTAAAGCTAAATTAGCGTCGGGTAAGACTTTCTGAGCACGTGCCAAGCTATGAACGACGGGGTATGTTGAGGCTTTACGCCCCGAAGCCATTTTCTTAAAGGCTTCGTCCATACGGGCCTGAATCTGTGCACAAATTGAAGGATCCTCGACATTCGTGTCGATCACCACACAGATATCGTTGGGACCGGCCTCGTCGAGAAGCTCGTGATACATTCCTGTTTCGCGAAATACGTCTTTATTCGCAGGGGTGCCCATCATAATCGACACGCGATTGACGTCATCACCTTTGGAGAGATCTCGGGACACCAACATCAGTGATAC
>CAMYAA010000311.1 GCA_947253615.1 uncultured Sutterellaceae bacterium | reverse complement strand
ATGCGGTTAATGATGCCGTCGCGAAAGCGGGTGTGAAGTTAGTCAAGTCTGACAAGAAGCTCGTGAAGAAGGTTGAAAAGGCCTTACCGACGAATGCGACGTATGACGTCGTCGTGGTTGGTGCTGGTGGCGCGGGTTTCTCCGCCGCGATCGAAGCCAAGAACGCGGGTGCTAACGTGGTTCTTTTAGAAAAGATGCCAGCCGTGGGTGGTAACTCCTTGATTTCGGGCGCTGAAATGAACGTGGCCAAGAACTGGGTTCAGCCCAAGTTAGGCATTACGGACGACTCTCCTGAATTACATGCCAAGGACACCTTCAAGGGTGGTGACGAAAAGGGCGACATGAAGGTCATCAACGTGATGACGCATAACGCTTTAGATGCTGCGAAGTGGTGTCGTGATTACTTAGGCGTTCGTTTTGAACCGGACAATTTATTCTTCTTCGGTGGTCACAGCCGCAAGCGTGCTTTGATTCCTGTGGGTCATACCGGTACGGAATTCATCGCGAAGTTCATAGCCAAGGCCAATGAATTGGGCATTCCTGTGATCACGAACATGAAGGCTGAAGACCTCTTAGTGAAGAATGGTCGTGTCGTTGGTGTGAAGGCTACGCGTGATGGCGTGACCTACACGTTCAATGCCAAGAAGGGTGTGATTTTAGCCACGGGTGGTTTCGGTGCGAATCCAGCGATGGTTAAGAAGTACAATCCGAAGATTGACGAACGCTTCAAGACGACGGACGCTCCTGGGACGACGGGTGAAGCCCTTTATATGGCTCAACGTGCCGGTGCACAGCTCGTTAACATGCAGTACATCCAGACCTATCCGATTTGTGACCCGATTTCGGGCGTGATCGAATTGATTGCTGACGCACGTTTTGACGGCGCCATCATGCTCAATCAGGAAGGTAAGCGTTTCGTGGAAGAATTAGGTCGTCGTGACGTTTTAAGTCATGCGATTTTGGATCAACCGGGCGGCTACTGCTGGGTGCTCTGGAACGACAAGATCGGTGCCATTTCGAACACGGTTGGCGAACACCAGACCGAATATGAAGCCTTCACGAAGCAGGGTATCATGAAGAAGTGTGCTGACTTGAAGTGCGTGGCTGAATTCACGAAGATGCCTTACAAGCAATTGACCGCGACGATTGATCGTGTGGATTCGATGCTCGGTAAGGGTAACGACAAGGACTTCCATCACCGTGCGGGTTTAGTCGACTTGAGCCAAGGTAACTACTATGTGATCAAGGCCGTTCCGTCGACTCACCATACGATGGGTGGCGTTCGCATCAACGAAAAGGCGCAAGCTTTGACGGCGGACGGTAAGATCATCCCAGGCTTGTGGGCTGCTGGTGAAGTCACGGGTGTGACGCACGGTACCAACCGCTTGGGTGGTAACGCTTACACGGACATCATCGTGTTTGGTCGTTTAGCAGGGAAAGCTGCTGCAGAAGCCAAGTAACCTCTTTGAGGGTGGCGAAGTGCTTGAAAGTAGGGGATAATACCAATCCTACGTTCAAGCACTCGGTACGGACACTCCAGGGTGTTTGATCTCGCATCGTACTTAAGGTTCAGGCTTTTAGGTACGATGCGATTTTTGTTTGTTTTTTTGTGACAGCGAAACGGAGAACACGTCGTCGGTTATGCCAGGGAATAAAGCACGTCAGACACGAGCGCATTTTATTGAGAATGCTCGTGCGTTAATTTTAGAGAACGGGATTGACTCCTTGAGTATGGATCGTCTTGCCGAACGTGCAGGCTATTCCAAGGGGGCGTGCATGTATCACTTTCCGACCAAGCGTGCGCTTCAACGAGCGTTAGTGGAAGACTATGTCGAGCATTTACAGAGTCAGCTCGAACGTCACGAATCCAAGTATGCCGTTCACAATGAACGGACGTTTATTCAAGCCTATATTGACTGGTTTGATGATTTTGAGCACTACACGTATGAGTGGGCGAGGATTGGGGTTGCGCTTTTGAGCCAGACGCTCAACGACCCTGAAGTAATGAAGCCCCTGCGTGATTGGTACAAACAGCTCTATGAACGTATTGAGGACTTACCGGAAGATAAGCGTGCCGATACGTTCTTAGCGATTATGGCGTTAGAGGGCTTTTTCTATACTCGCAAGTTTGGCGTGTATTGTGAAGACGAAGCGGTAAAAAATGCCGCGTTGAAGAAGTTACGCGATATGTGGACTGATCCCGAATAAGGGACGCAACCCAGAATTTTTTGTTTGAAGGTCTTGAGGCAACTCAGGGCCTTTTTTGCGTGGCAAAAAAAGGGTAAGTCCATATTTAATAAATGACTAATAGAAAAATACCCATAATATAAATATGATTAAACACTAACCAACAAGTAAATAAAATTGCTAAGTTTCATTATAGCACAGTTGTTTTTATACAACAGGCAACAAAGAAATTTGTTTTATATTACTTGTTTTATATAATAATGATTATCATTACGGGATTTTACGTATGGTCATAGAGATTGTTTTTTTGACAATAATTCCATCATATTTTTTGGGAGAGGGGAGGCACCTAACCATGAAGGACTTAAGAAAAAACTGTCTCTTATACACATCTCCGAGCCCACGAGACCGTACTAGATCT
>CAMYAA010000310.1 GCA_947253615.1 uncultured Sutterellaceae bacterium | reverse complement strand
ACGGTCTCGTGGGCTCGGAGATGTGTATAAGAGACAGGACTTGGGCCGGATGCGCGTTAAACCATAGAAACGCTAAGCCCGCGCCAAAGAGCGCCCCAGCGATCACGACCAATTCACCCGCGCCAGGAATGTAGCTGTAGAGTATATAGCTCGAATAATCCTGATTGCCCACGACGTAACAGAAAACGCCCAAAGCCGAGCCCACTAAAATGCTCGGCAAAATCGCTAACCCGTCGAGCCCGTCCGTTAAATTGACCGCGTTGGAACTCCCGACAATCACCACAAACGTGAAAATCAAAAAGCCAATTAAGCCAAAGGGCAAGGCAACATGCTTAAAGAACGGAATCGTTAAGGCCAAATTTTCCGACACATGAAGCGGGAACCCGTCCGAAATCCAGTTCGAGATCGTGCCCATCAACGTTCCGCCCGCCGGGACCGATAAGGCAAAGACCAAATAAAAACCAGCCACGAGCGCAATCACACTCTGCCAACCAAACTTTTCACGCGCACTCATCCCTTTGGGATTGTGATAGACCACTTTGCGATAGTCATCAATCCAACCCACGGCCCCATAGCCGAGCGTCACAAAGAGCACCACCCAAATAAATCGATTGCTCAAATCCGCCCACAAAAGGGTCGAGACCGTGATCGCAAATAAAATCAACGCACCCCCCATCGTCGGCGTGCCATCTTTGACCAAATGCGATTTCGGACCGTTCTCACGCACGGCTTGCCCAAAGTGCAAACTGCGCAAACGCGCAATCATCCATGGCCCTAAAACAAAGCCAACGATCAACGCCGTTAACGCCGCTAATAAAGCACGCAGCGTTAAATAATTAAAAACGGCAAATCCTGAATACTGAGCACTCAGGCTGCGAAATAATTCGAGCAACATAATAAGTTTCCGTTGTAAGGGGGCGATGAGCCACCCCCCATTTTTTCATTCAAAAAAAGTCCCCACCAGGAAGTCAATTCGCACCCCCTGGCGTTAATTCGTTAACTAGCCTTCGCTTTGAGCGTTGCCACCAATTGGTAAAGCCCCGTGGAGTGACTCGACTTTATCATCACCACCCCCGTGAGCGCCAAAATCGCCTGCGCTAACGCCTCACGATCCGTAAAGTGACGCCCGCCATGGCCATAGGCCGCTTGCGCTAAACGAGACATCTCTCCATAGGTCCAGAGCGTTAAACCGAGCTCGTGAGCGAGTTCCCCCATTTCTTCATGGTACGGGCCACTCAATTCACCCAACTCGGCCATATCCCCCATCACAAAGGTCAAGGACGCCTCCGGATAACGCGCACCCCAAACCGTCTTTAAAGCACGCATCGCCGCGGCCATACTGTCGGGATTGGCGTTATAGGCCTCATCAATCACACGCAAGGCCCCGTCTTGACATAAAAACGACACACCGCGCCCTGGGAGAGGACAAACCTCCGCCATCGCTTTTTGTACCGTCCCTTCACGAACGCCCACGGCCAACGCCATGGTCACGGCACCTACCATATCATGCGCATAGTGCTTGCCCGCCAAGTGGAAAGGCCACGAAAATTCGTGCCCCGCCCCCGCATACTGAATCATTGAGCCTTCGGGCGCGTCCATTAACACCCCCGCGACTTTATCACTCTCAATTAACGCGAGGGGTTTGGGCTCTTCGGGCGTTAAACACACATACCCTAAGGAACGAACCCCATGGACCGCGCTGTAAGAGCGCCAAATTCCCGCACCCGGATCCTCAAAGGGATAAACCACTAGGCCCGTCTCGGGCGGGAGTGCCAAAATCATCATGCCATTTTCATAGGCCGTCACTTCCACCGAATTTAAATACGCTTGATGCTCACGCTGAGCATTCGTAATCAGTACCCCATCGGGAGCAATCCAAGGCGCCAGTTCGGCCATTTCACCCGGGTGACTAATCCCGGCCTCGAGCACCGCATGGGTGTGCGTAGGACGTAACGACCAGAGCATGTGAGCCACCCCGATCGAATTGTTAAAGTTCCCCTCGGTCACGAGGACGGCGTCCTCACCAAATTCAGCTTTTAACAAACGTCCTAAGAGTTGCGTCGTCGTGGTTTTGCCATTACTCCCCACAACCGCCAAGGTCTGACACGTCGGAAATTGACGCGCCCAAGCACTCGCCCCTTCCCCATAAGCTCGCGTGGTATCACTCACCACGAGTTGCGGAATTGAGAGGGACGCTTCCGGCGTCTCAACGACGAGCGCAGCCGCTCCCGCCTCGGTCACGGCTTTCAAAAAATCGTGCCCATCAAACTTCTCACCGCGTAAGGCAAAAAACACGTCGCCTGGGCGAACACGACGCGAGTCCGTGCACACGCCCGAAATCTCAAAATCCCAGGGACACGACGCCTCATCGAAGACACTGGCCTCCATAGCTTGGGCTAAGGCATATAAATTCATCATCGCTTTTTCCTTGTGGCCCATCCCTTAAGGATGTTCACGCGTATAAATCGTATTAAAAGCTTCACGAGCCGTCTCAATATCACTGTAGTGATGACGCACGCCTTCCACTTCTTGATAGTCTTCGTGGCCCTTACCCGCGAGCAAAACAATATCCTCGGGCTGTCTCTTATACACATCTGACGCTGCCGACGATATGCAGTGTGTAGA
>CAMYAA010000309.1 GCA_947253615.1 uncultured Sutterellaceae bacterium | reverse complement strand
TCTCGTGGGCTCGGAGATGTGTATAAGAGACAGAGGCTACACCCCAACCTTTGAGCTTATCGGTTGCGCCAGCAAGTACACCCGTCTTGTCCGAGAGTTCGATATCGAACTTACCCGCGAGTGGCTGATAATAATCGAGGCTTGCGTAAGGGGTGACTCTCGGGGTAGCCGCCCAATGCAGTTTGGCACCCGCTGTCACTAACGAGAGGTTAACGGACTTCCCTTTGTACTCGATGTTCCCCGCGTTCGTGAAGGAGAACGAGCCCAAACGTTCGTAGACTAACCCTACACTCGGGGTAATGCTCAAATGCTTCGGTAATGCAAAACGTTTACCCACTTTAAAAGCCGCGCCGAGATTTGTACTGTTGTAGCTATTGTTCAACTCAAAGACCTTGGCAAACGAGTCAAAGGTTAATTGCGTATCACCATGCGTGTGACCCACAAACCCGGTCAAGCCAACGAACACATCGTTATTAAAGGTGATGGTGTCGTAGAGACTTAAGGCGAGATGTTGGGTTTTAACCGTGATGGCGTGTTCATCATTCTTGGACTGGTTATAGTGGAAGCCGAGCCCAAGTTGATGTTTAAGACCGGCAAGCTCAAACGTGTGTGAATACTCCACTGAACCTTGGGCCCCCTTCACTTTAAGGCCATCGTACTTGGTGTTGATCAAATTAGCCGTAGCCCAGAAGCCTTCACCGTGCTCGAGCAAGTTGGGCAAAAAGTCCGTTTGTTCGAATAACGTCAATGCAGCAATACGACGATTATGACGAAGCATAGCTTCCGATTCGAAGGTCGGGAGTTTCGGTTCAGAATAAGTGTAAGAAACTAAGTATTGCGCAGCTGGATAAGTCTCACTGCTAAAGGGTTCTACATGAAGCTTGTAGCCTTTTTTATAGAGCTCTAAATCATTGAGATCCTTAGCGGGTAGCGTGACCGAGGGTATGACATTAAGGACTGTGTTATCAAACAAGCCTAAATAGTAGGTCTTGTCTTGTTCATTCGGCCCTTCTACTGCGACAAATCGCGTTCCTGGAGGAATGTAGCCCTTGGTACCAGGAACACCAGCACTGCTCGTATACAAATTCGTGAAAATAGGCCAATGTTCTTCCTTGTTCACCCCTGGTTTTTCAGCTTTATTCGGAATCATTGGAATAACCAAAGCATTCGCTTTCAAATAATCTTTTGGGTCGCCAATAACGAATAAGGCGTTACTTAAGATTTGAAAGGCTGGGTAGTACTGTTCCGGTTTGTCCTGTGATGGTTTTTTTACAGGAGCCACGATGGCCCCGACCCCTTGGACGTAAATCATGCCATTATAAAACTCGTCACCTGCAAAGAAAGTAGCGTGATTTTGCAATGTCAACATCACGGTGCCACCATTCATGACCCCACTATTGGAAACACCCCCTTTCCAATACCCACCCGTTGGATTGTTAACGTCAATACTTGGGTCAGGAACTGTATTATTGATCGTTAGGTTAAACCCATAGTTAGCGGGAGTACCCGCAGTAAATAAGTGATCGAGCTTGAAGTACCCTTCAAGCTGCAACTGCGCTTTACTGTCAGCGGGCGTGAAATACACCACTGGCTGACTGTTAGGTTGATATTCCAAAATGACAGGTGCCTTGACGACAGAGTTGCCCTGGTAATTAAACGTCGCCGTACTAACGACACCGGGTTGATTGACATTGATGTATACCAAGGGCGGTGGCAAAGGACGTTTCAAATCAATAGGAAGTTTGGCATTAAACTCATAAATAGTGCCTGGAGAATTGGGCAAAAACGCCACTTGGCTATTTGAAGTATACGTTTTTGCATTCACGGTAAATTGATTGCCACTAACGTACCAGTCATAGGCAGAATTGGGATCTAATGGATTCGGACCTTCAACCGTAATCGCGTCCGCATTAAGAGTCACATTGCCAGCAAAACCATAATTAGAATTAGGAGCGCTAGCTAAGGTGCTTGCATTAGGCACACCTCTTTTTTGATTGATCGTTAAATTCTTAGCGTTAAAGACTAACGTCGCACCGTAATTATTATCCGTATTTAAGAGCGCTGGATTAGTGATCGTCGCATCCTCTGTCGACGAACCAAAGCTCGTTGTGGAATTAGCGGCAAACGTGATTGGCGACCCTTTAAATTGAAAACTCGGTAACGCATCAGCCGCAATTGCCTGCTGAAAAGTCAGGCAGCTCAAAACGCTGAACGTGAGAATTGCTGAATGCTTTAATTTAAACTGCATGATTAATCCTTCCCCTTCAAAGTTAAAAACCACGCAAAGGCATTGGTAACCCTTGAATTCAGTCTAAAAAATGGGAAAAACCTCTAACAATAAGATTAACCCTTAGGGGTAATATTAAAATTGCAACAAAATTCAGTTGTTCTTTCGAGTGCTATTTGTCTGAATGAGTTCGTCTCAATACGCCAGAAATCTCGAGAATAGTACTCGTAACGGAGTGCGGATAGAAAAAAGCCTCAACCCGAAGACCGAGGCTTTGTGCTAGCAATAAGCAATCGTTTTAGAAGCGCCAGTTAAGTGCAGCGCCTAAACCCAACGTATTCTTACGATGTTGGCCAACGACCGTGTCAACGGCTGTCTCTTATACACATCTGACGCTGCCGACGATATG
>CAMYAA010000308.1 GCA_947253615.1 uncultured Sutterellaceae bacterium | reverse complement strand
GCGTTGTCCCATTTTGGGCCAAGGGCTCGAGGGGATACTTTCCCTTTTTGTGAGCCCTTCACCCCAACGTGGCCAACTTGGCTCCCTTGTCCACCTTGGCCTTAGAGCAATTGGTAGGCCGGGTACTTGGCCTTATTCCCCTTAGGCGCCTTTTGACGATAGACGTGAGCAGGAACCTTCGGGTACTTATGTTCGGCCACACAGACGTTTTTCACAAAGGGGTTGGCATTGCCTTGGAAAGCTTCAATGCGAGCGGCACGCAAGCATTCCCAGTCCGTCACGGGATTGGCCTTATTCCAAGCTTCAACGAGCTGACCCTGTTTGTCCGACAAGCGATAGTGGTTGGGCCAGGCTTGCGCCATATAGAGCATGGCACGTGCTATTTCCCCACGAGCGTTCGCGGGCGGTTCCGCACGCTTGTTGGCCGCATCAATCTTCATCGGACACGTCCCGAACGTGGGCTTTTGTTCGGGCAACAAGTCATAACGGTAATTTAAACGCAACGCGTTAACGGCCCCCACGGACGGGAACAAGTTATAGAGGTCAGACTGCATCAAGGCATAATCGCGACTCGCGATTTCAGCACAGTGGCGCCCCTTAAAGCGCTTCCCTTTTTCTTGACACACCGGGGCCCCTTCACGCCATTCACTAAAGGAGCGGCCAAAGTTTTCGGCAGGAACCACGTGTTCCCATTCCACACGATGGGCACGTTCTTTCTGACTCGGGGTCACAAAGCCCTGGCCTAATTTAACTTCTTTCGTCTTGGGGTTAAAGTCGTACCCACAATAAATCGTGGTGGGATGATCTTTATAAATCTTTAAGAGTTCTTTTTTGGCGGTTTGGAAATCAACGTTCACTTGATTGCCCGTCGCCCAAGCGGAGCCCGACAATAAGGCCGCACTCATTAACAGGGTGGTGAGTAAGGATTTTTTCATGGTGGAATTTCTCGTTTGAACCGACCTGGTCACGCGCTTCGGTGTAAGTTCACATTTTTGCGCCAGGCCCGGTGCCTCTATTATAGTGAGCTCCCCTCCTTTTCAACGAGGCTCTGCTAAACTTTTGACCACAAAGACAAAGCACGTTCGAGCCCTTGACTTTTAAAAAGCTTTAGTGAAATCCCATGACGATTGTCAAAATCCTTTCTTTAGCACGGGTTATATCAAAGAGGGGGTTTTTAAGGCTTGCTACAATCCTTAAACTTTCTTAAGATTAGAAACAAAAGTGACCACCCCAACTTTCCCCAAAAGTTGATCCAACCCCTTTAGGAGAACCTTATGTCGACACTGTCCTTTAAAACGCTCGTACCGTTGTGTCTTGGTGTCATGTTTGCCGCGATCTCGATGAGCGCCCAAGCTGCCGATAAGCCCTTCTTGGCTGACCGTCACGTCGCCAAAGGCGTGCCTTGCACGGCTTGCCACGGCAAGAATATGAAAGAACCCGAAGAACCAACGATCGAAACGTGTCAGTCTTGCCACAATATTAAACAGTTAGTGGAAAAGACGAAGAATGTGAAGCCGACCAATCCGCACGTCTCGCCCCACTATCAAGATCAGTTGGAATGCACGAACTGTCACCAAGGGCACGATGCCCCGGTGAACTTCTGTTCGCAATGCCATTCGTTCGATTTCAAAGTGAAGTAGCCTTCCAAGGCTAGTGGCCCTACTTTCAGGGCCACACATTAAAAGAAAACGACCTTGCTCTTTTGTTGAGTAAGGTCGTTTTTATGGAGGGAAGAATGACGCTTTACCGCTCAATTACCGTTAACACCACGCTCATCCACGAGGCAATATCCTCGCGACTCGCCACATTCAATTTGCGAAGCACGTCCCCGATGTGCGCTTGTATGGTTTTGGGCGAGAGCCCGCCGAGTCGATGGGCAATATCTTTATTTTTCAGCCCCAAACGCAATAAGTAACTAATCTCTTGCTCACGCTCCGTTAATTGACGCCACTGATGAAGGGCATCACTCACGGTCATGGGACTCGCGCCCTGAAGGGCAAGCGCACGATCAATCCCGGCCAAACATGCTTGATGCGCCGTCTCACTCGTTAAGTCCACGACGGCGACCGCCCCCAATTGCATCGCTTCAACCACGTCGTTGACCACACCCACTTCGGTGAAAAACACAAACGGCAATGAAATCCCTCGACGCAGGGCCTCGGCCATAAAGTCCGTTCCTTTACATCCACAACGATCGGGTTCGAGGGAACAGAGCACACACCCGGGAATGCTCGGAATGTCTTGCGTGAAGAATTGATGAGAGTCGCGATAAAAAAGCACGCGGTGGCCCGCGGTCGATAAGGTCGAGAAAAACGCCGTATCCATGAGCACGTCATTGTTAATCACACGAATGACTTGAACGTGTCCGTGGCCTGAGGACGAAGCTAACGAGGATGAATCCGAGAACGCTCGCATGTACACCCCTGGTCTAAGTGTTGAGAGGTCATTAGCGACACAAAGGGGAACATGGCTTGGCACTTTGGTTTCAAGCAAACGACTTGGTCTTGACGTTACTGAAACCCCGAGCCAACCCCCGAGGGTAGGACGCTAACAGAGTTCCCTTAATTATAAGGGAGGATCCTTTTTAAGCCTATGCCTCGAGAGAGGTAGAAAAACGCTAGGAGAATCCCTAGTGC
>CAMYAA010000307.1 GCA_947253615.1 uncultured Sutterellaceae bacterium | reverse complement strand
CGTCGGCAGCGTCAGATGTGTATAAGAGACAGGAATAGGACACTATGGCGTATACCTCTAAAGAGCCTTTACATGTCATTGAAGGCTTTAGTGAATACCAATTAACGAACGGTCTCCGTGTCGTTTTATACCCCGAAAAAAGTGAGTCTACCGTCACGACGTGCGTGACCTATCGCGTGGGCTCGCGCTTTGAAAGCTATGGGGAAACCGGGATGGCGCATTTGCTCGAACACTTAATGTTTAAGGGCTCGACCAATATTCCTAACCCGACCAAAGAATTTACCGACCGTGGTTTCATCATGAATGGCAGTACCACGATCGATTACACCAATTACTTTTTAACGTTCCAGAATTCGGACGACAATCTCGAGTGGGCCCTCTCGTGGCATGCCGATAGTATGGTCAATTCGTTTATTGCCCAAAAAGATTTGGACACGGAAATGACCGTGGTGCGTAACGAGTACGAAATGGGGGAAAATTCGCCCGTCTCCGTCCTTGTGAAGCGCGTTCAGGCCGTCGCTTTTGATTGGCACAATAACGGTCACACCACCATTGGTGCACGCTCCGATATTGAAAACGTTCGTATTGAAAACTTAAAAGCGTTTTATCAGAAGTACTATCAGCCCGATAACGCCACGTTCGTCGTCACCGGGAACTTTGATGTCGAGACCATTCTCCCGTTAATTGATAAGACGCTCGGTCAGATTCCGCGTCCCACACGTGTGTTGCCCGCCCAGTGGACGGTCGAACCCGTGCAAGATGGGGAACGCGAAGTCGTGGTGCGTCGTCGCGGGGACGTGAAGTACGTCATCGTGGCGTACCATACCCCTTCAGCCCTTGATGACGATTGGCAGCCTTTATCGACGGGCTCGGAAGCGCTCTCGGAAGGACCGCGCTCTCGCCTCTTTAAGGGCTTAGTAAAGACGGGCTTGGCCACGAGCGTAGGCTGCTGGCCTTGGGCAACGCGTGATCCGAACTTAGTGTTCTTCTTTGCGAGCGTGGATAAGGATAAGGACCATTTGGTCGTACGCGACGAAATGATTCGCTTATTGGAAACGAGCTTAGAGGCTGAACCGCTCACCGCGGAAGATGTTGAACCCCTCTTGGCCGAGGAGCTCTCGAACTTTACGCGCGAATTGTCCGATCCCTCGAACCTCGCGGTGGAACTCTCGAGCTACATTGCTCTTGGGGATTGGCGTATCCGCTTTGCAGATCGCGAAACGATTCGTCAGGTCACCTTGGATCAGGTAAACGACACGGTGAAACGTTGGTTTGTCCCGTCAAACCGTATCGTGGGGCTCTTTATCCCCGAAGAAGAACCCCGTCGTGCGCCCGAAACGAGCACCATGGACGTGGAAACGCTTTTGAGTCGCTTTACGTTTAAGGCGGAAAACGACTTTGCTGGGGAAGACTTCGACACGGATCAAGACAACATTAATGCCCTCACGAAGCGCTTTAAGGTGGGCGAGATGAACGTGGCGCTCTTGCCGAAGAAGTCCGCTGGTCAAGCGGTCAACGTGCAGTTGGCCCTCGAGTACGGGAACCTCTGGGAACGTAAGTATCGCCCCATCGCTTCGGTGATGAATCAATTGTTCCGCTGTGGCACGTCTAAGTACACCCGTGAAGAAATCGAAGATCGTTTCATCGCTTATGAAATGGAAGGAGATTGCTTTAATTTCCAAACGAATCGTAAGCATGTGGCTGAGGCCATTCGTTTCGTGGGTGAACTCTTGAGCGATCCGGTCTTCAAGGAAGAAGACTTTAAGGAAGTGGTCGCCAAAGATATCATGCGGTTCCAAAGCTACATCAACGAACCGATGATGCTTATTCGTAATGCGTTTACGAAACACAATCGTCGCTACGATCCTTCGGACGTTCGTTATCAGTTAACGAGTGAAGAAAGCATTGAAGCGCTCAAGGCCTTGACGCTCGATGAGTTAAAAGCGTATTGGACGAACGTCTTTAATACGGCTTTCGGGTCGATTTCGGTCGTGGGTGACTTTGATCTTGCCGAGGTGGAAAAGGCCTTGGTTGAAGGGTTAGTCGGTCAAAAGCGTGCAAATGTCACGCCGGAACGTCCTTCGTTACCGTATGAACCGATGACGCCCGCGCGCCTCTTACTCGATGCGCCAGAAAAGGATAGTGGGGCGGTGGTCTTCCGTCGTGATTTCGAAATGGAAGAAAACGACTTACTCTATCCCGCGTACATGATTGCCAATTACATTATTGGGGGTTCGCCCGGACTCTCGCACCGTTTGGCCGTGCGTATTCGTCAACAGGGCGGGTTGAGTTATGCGGTCATGAGTCAATTCTCGACGCCTCAGGACGATCATTGTGCGAGCTTTGTGGTGATGGCCATGGCGGCACCGCAGAATTTGGCCCAAGTCGAGGCTAAGATCAATGAAGAATTGGCCTTACTCGTGAAAGAGGGCATCACGCAAGATGAACTCGATAAGGCGAAGTTTGGTTATAACGAAATGCGTACGATCAATCGTACCAAGGACTATAACTTGGCCTCTGTGTGGAACGCTTACATGCGTAAGGGCAAGGATTGGTCGGTCTCGAAAGCGTGCGATCAAATCATTGCGGACTTAACCGTGGAGGATGTCAACGCCGTGATTCGTCAAATGTGCGCTCGTGAAGAG
>CAMYAA010000306.1 GCA_947253615.1 uncultured Sutterellaceae bacterium | reverse complement strand
ATCTACACACTGCATATCGTCGGCAGCGTCAGATGTGTATAAGAGACAGCGATATGGGCGAGCATCAAGCGGGGGCCTATATTGTGGAATGTTTAGAGTTAGGCTATCCACGAGGGCATCATCAGGAGTTGCTTGAGACGCTTCAGCGTCAGAGTGCACTCGCTGGGAATCCGCAATCGTATTGGTGGTTGGCGCAGCGCGCACTTGATGCGAACGATATGAAGACGGCCTATGACGAGCTTGAGGCGGCGCATCATTGTGGCCAATTGAAAGCCACGTATGTCTTATGGCATTTTGGCTCGCACGCCTGGCACGAACCCATTCGTTTAGGGGTATTAGAACACTTACCGGATTTTCTCAATAAGAAGGCCTTGTCGCAGTGCTGTGATAACGAACTCGATAGTGATGCCGTCGAAAACACGGCTTGGGGCTGCTTATTGTTAAGTGAAGTGTTAGAGGAAACGGATCCGGAAGGGTCGCGTTATTACCTCGATTGGGCGCAAAAGATTTATCCTGATCTCTTAGACGCTCAACGCGCTCTAGCGCAGTCCTGGTCCACGTGTTTAACGGACTGAGGTGTCGTTAACGACACCGCCCCTCGATTAACCAAGATCGATGCCCTGCCAAGATACTGACGGGGCATTTTTCTCTGGCGCTTCTTTAAGGAGAGTAGGATGACGTTTACGCTGGATAAAATTGCGCCGAGTTTCCCACTCGTGGACAGGATGAATACGGTTCTTCGAGATTTCTCTGATCGGGTGGCTAGTCTGAGTGCGACGGAATCTGAACCAGCGAACTCGAATCTCGCTAAGGGTGCTCCAGCAATACATACCTTTCTTGAGGAGGGGTGTATAAGTCTGTCCTGGGTTTATGATGGGTTTCTACGTCATCAGGCCGTGTGTGAAGAGCTCTACGATCAAGTCAACGATGCCATTAACCAGGCCCATGTGGGTGACGCCCCCATTTCCGATCTCGAGACGATGGATAGGGTATTAAGTTAAGTCATTCGGCTGGGTTATGGATTATGTGATCAGTTCAAAAGAATGTTGCAGCAACGACCAGGTTGAAGCGTACCAGCTTATACCAGGGCCAAGATGGCGCCCAACCAATATGGTGATCAGTACGATGTTGTGGAGACGTCGAGTATGGTTGAGAAAAAGGCGCAAAAGCATTAAGGACGCTTAAATTTCATTTAATTAAAATGTATTTTATTTCTTTTATGACATTGACTTTTGTTGCTAATTTAAGCTACAAAGTACGCTCAAATTGAAGGAGGCTGATATGGCATTTCCTAAGGTATTGATGGAGTACATTTCAGGCTTTGAGTTTACTTTTGACTCTTTTTCAACGTGGGATTCTCCTGCCTTGATTCCGTCTAACATTCCAGAGGAACTTTTAGAACCAATCGATTGTGGGACGTTCGTAGATGATGCTAAGAATATTCGAGGTGATTTCGACCGTGCTGTAAACAAGCTAGAAGAGGATATTCATGAAGGTCGATAGCTAAGAAGAAGGGCATGTGTCTAGGTCCACTTCAGAGGATGAAGGCCAAGGTGGGGTAAGCCGCGTAACCCATGTAAAAAAAACAATAACAATGGAAGGCCCTTTGTCGCCACCCTCGGTTTTGGCGGAGTACGAACGGGTGTTCCCAGGCTTAGCGGAACGAATCATATCGTTAACTGAAAGCGAACAGAAAGTTCGTCATGATGCAACGTATGTCGATATGCATGCGAAGCAGGTGCTATCAGACGCTACAGCGGAAAACATAAGGTCTAATAACAAGAGGTATGACAAGGCTCAGTGGTTTTGTTTTGGCATTATTGCTGCTGACTTTATTGTGTCTGCCATCCTAGCTTTCAATGGAGCTCCATGGCAGCTTGTTGCAGTATTCAGTGTTGCTCCGTTTATGGGGGCTTTAATTAGACTTTTTGCTCCTAAGGGGTCTAACGAATAGTTAAAAAAAAGGGGGCAAGCCTCCTTTTTTTATTTATGTCATTTAACCTTGACTTTGCCCAACAAAAGCAGGGTTAAGTTGACCGATCTGGTCACCAAGCAAGCATATTTCAAGTGCATACAGTATGGATACTTTTCACTATCGTACTTAGCATTTTCAAAAATGATGTTGAAGCCTAAGCAATGAATCGATTAGCTCCCTGCTACAAAGGGGACATTGATAACATCACATTAGGCCCTGTCGTGTCGCTCTGAACGATACAAGAACGCCTTCATGTCCTCCAAGCGCTTGTCAAGGAGCCTTTGAGTGTGACGCACATTCCTGAATTAGACCAATTAAATCGACCGTAATACCCACGCGCGTGAAAATTGCGATCCGCTCTCGTCAGCGTCCTTTCCTTTACCCATCCTTACACGCACTCTAGTGCCCATTTCCCTTTGCTAACTCGATCGTGAACAACGTAGCCTCGCGTCAACTGCGCCGGGTTAGGGGCACTTTATTGATTTTTGCGGCCGATATTTGAATTTTTAAATGGGTATTTTCTTTGTATAAATTCCTATTGCTATAGTCGCTTTCTCCTATAAAAAGGGTGAAAACTTGTTTTTTGTGGTAGTTTTTAATGTAATGAGTTGTGACAATTGATTCTGTCTCTTATACACATCTCCGAGCCCACGAGACCGTACTAGATCTCG
>CAMYAA010000305.1 GCA_947253615.1 uncultured Sutterellaceae bacterium | reverse complement strand
ACGAGATCTAGTACGGTCTCGTGGGCTCGGAGATGTGTATAAGAGACAGACGTAGTTGTCATAGGTGAAATTCAAAGCTTTAAAGTCTGATTTCGTCGCTTCAATGACGGATCTCCGAACCATCATTAATCGAAAACAGAGAGATTTCTCAAGATTGAGCATGAGGATGTCATTCAAACGGTTTATGGAGTACAGATTGTATACTTTGTATACGAAAATGAGGTGGTTTTTGACAAGTTTTTTTACCTTTTTTGCTGAAGCGATGAACGGCGAAAAGGCCTGCGAAATAGTAGAAGTCACGTAACTCTTTGGTTTTTAATCGCTTTAAAAAAAGGACTAAAACTTATAGATAAAAACAGAGAGTTGGTGGAGGTTTGAGAGTGGTAGGTAGGGTTGATTTGACGTTGTCTTGAGTGTTGGTACTATCGAGGCAAATTAGAGACGAAAAATGGTTGGTTTTGGTAGATATTGATGGCGTTACCCATAGGAAATCACGACTCCATCACGCTCAACTTTTTCCACTGTTGTACAAAAAAGTATGTTTGTTCTAACCCGTCTGTCGAGGAGTGAAGCATTTTCAATCGTGATGTAGCCATCAGGAAATTCTGAGCAAATAGTCTCAATAGTTTTTCTGTGCTTTTCGCTTAAACTGCATACAGCTGTAACGTAAAAGCCTTTATTAAGGATAATCGTCGGCCTCGAGCGGCAAGGCTGGAACGTTCCGAGCTTTTTCTTTTCTTCATCGCTCTTTCTGGGGCGTGCCATGGCACAACAAAAAAATTGCACGCGTGCGAAAAGAGTTGGGGGGATGGTCTAGAAGGCCAAAACAGTGGACTTTTGATCCGCTCCTACCCCTTTCGTGGTAATAACTCTTAGGGTTATTAACTATGTGCAAGAGAAAGAAAAACCTACTATATGTTTGGTTGGTCACTCGTAGACTCAAGGACCTTAACTAAGACAGTATCTGCTTGTTCTTTTAGATCAAGAATCCGATGAACAAACTTCGCATAGTCAATCGCTTTCGTGTTCTCACAGTTCTTTATTTGGAATTCCAACACTTCTAAAATTTCTTTAGCAGCGTGTACGTTTTGCAAAGCCTCTATTATTAATAATGTTTTATCTTGCATAAGGATCTTCCATGTTTGAATTTTCAAATCCCAAGTATCTCGGCGCTGTCTATATTTGTCCGCATTGCCATTCGAGTTGCCAAATGGTCTGGACATATCACCTACCCCCAAAAACTCTAGAAAGTCCAGAAGTGAGTATTGCTTATTGTGTTGGTTGTGAAAAGCCAAATATCTGGGTAGACGAGCAACTTATTTACCCTGATGCCCCAGGGATTGCACCCAATGAAGATATGCCAGAGGGCTCTAAACAGCTTTTCATTGAGGCTCAAAGTGTTATCGGTAAATCACCTCGCGCCTCTTGTATGTTGCTTCGCTTGTGTATAGAAACCCTTCTTACCGAGTTGGGTTATAAACAAGAGAAACTTGTCCAGAAGATAGAAGCCGTCTCTAAAGATTATCCAAGCATCCAGAAAGCGTTAACTGCTTGTAGGAAAAATGGCAATAAGTTTGTTCATGACTTTTTGCCTAATGATGAAGTATCAGATGAAAGCAATGGAATAGATAACTTAACAGCAGCCTCTTTAATGTCAAACGTAATCAACTTTATTGTTGATACGATTGTTACTCAAGAAAAAAACATTAATATGCTTTTTGCTTATGCTGCTCAACGTTAGTTTTCCTTGGAGAGCCAAAACCACCATCTTCGCTTGTGGTTTTCTTCGAGTGGCAGGACCAACAAAGAGATTGCAAATTAGTTTAGTCAAAGATGAGAGCAGGGTCACCTCGATGCGGGACAATGTGGTCCACACACTCTGCCAGGGTAATCCTGCCTTCGCGTTCGCATTGTGCACACAAAGGATGTAACCGTCGCCAGCATGAAATCTTTTCCCCCTGATTCTCGAATACGAATCATCAAGCTGACTTGAGAAGCGATAGAAAAAGCACCAGGCTAATTTATAAAATTTATTCGCTTGGCAGTCAGTGGGACGACATTTTAGGTTTTTTATCCTGCCTGGTCACAAATTGGTATCCAATATTCCAATTGGTACTCAAAATTAGCCAGCTTTATTAGGTACGAAAAAGACTCATTTGGGCTAATGAGAAAAAATGAATCTCTTGTTACAGTTTGAGGATAACAAAAAAGCCCGAACAGTTAATCTATTCGGACTTTAAAGCGTCTGGTGGGAAGAGGAGGAATTGAATTTACTGCCTAACAGGGGTAGAAATCCACTACAGCTGTTCTGGTGACCGTATGGTGACCAAAAGCTACTCCATTAAGAATCTCCACCTACGAAATCTTTTATCGTACATGGGGACAGATTGTCCCTAGGTAATACATATTGGTCTGCCAAAAAAAGGAAACCCCGCGGAGTGAGCAATCCTAGTGACAAGTAACTAGCTTAAGCTTGCGGGGTGTTGTTAGTTCGTATTGTACTATCAAAGATTGAACGTGATTAGCAAATTCAAATCATTTTCGTCAACTGTCGAAAATGATTTTATTGCGTTACATCAACCAAAGCGTCGTGCGCTAAGGCGTTTGATTGAAGTAACTCTCTACCTTCCGATAGAAGCTCTGCACCTT
>CAMYAA010000304.1 GCA_947253615.1 uncultured Sutterellaceae bacterium | reverse complement strand
TCTACACACTGCATATCGTCGGCAGCGTCAGATGTGTATAAGAGACAGGAATACGAGCAGGATCTTGGCACTTAATGAGTGCGTGTAAGTCCGCTAAGAAGAAAAAGCTTTGAACGTCAGGGTTACGGCTGTCTTGGATAGCCGGGCGAATCGCGCCCACGTAATTACCGATATGTAAGGTACCCGTGGTATTGATGCCCGTAAGAACACGTTTTTTAGTCATGGAGGTATTCACTTTTGCAAAATAGGTTGAGTCATTGGGCTCAAGCAATTAAGGTCAATGCTTTTCATTTTATCAAGTCATCCTCAGAAGGGAATGCCTGAGAATGAAAAACGCTCCTGAGAGCGAACCCAGGAGCGTTTATAAGATGACGGTGCGAGGACTCGAGGCTTAGAGGCCAGCGGAAGTGCGTAAAGCGGCAACCTTGTCGGTCTTTTCCCACGTAAATTCAGGTTCTTCGCGACCGAAGTGACCATAAGCCGCCGTCTTGGAGAAGATCGGACGACGCAAGTCGAGCATATGGATAATGCCACGCGGACGTAAATCGAAGTGTTCGCGCACTAATTTAGCGATTTCGTTGTCAGGAATAATCCCCGTGCCATTGGTCATGACGGTCACGCTCACCGGTTCCGCAACGCCAATAGCGTAGGCGACTTGAACCTGGCACTGACGAGCTAAGCCAGCAGCAACTACGTTCTTAGCAACATAGCGGCAAGCGTAGGCAGCCGAACGGTCAACCTTCGTGGCATCCTTACCAGAGAAGGCACCACCGCCGTGAGGGCAGTAACCACCGTAGGTGTCAACAATGATCTTACGGCCCGTTAAGCCGCAGTCACCTTGGGGACCACCGACGACGAAACGACCCGTCGGGTTAATTAAGAACTTGGTGTCTTTTAACCATTCAGCTGGCATGACTGGACGAATGATTTCTTCCACAATCCCGTCGATGAATTCTTGCTTCATCTTCTTGCCATCGGACATTTCAGGAGCGTGCTGGCTCGAAATAACGATGGTATCGCAGGCCACGGGCTTGCCATCCACATAACGTAAGGTGACCTGGCTCTTGGCGTCAGGACGTAAGAACGGTAAGACACCGTTGCGGCGAACGATGCTTTGACGTTCCATTAAGCGATGGGCGTAGTAAATCGGGGCCGGCATGAAGGTCGCGGTTTCGTCACAAGCGTAACCGAACATCAAACCTTGGTCACCCGCGCCTAAATTTAATTCATCGTCAAAGGCCTTATCGACGCCTTGGGCGATGTCTTGGGATTGTTTGTCGTAACCCACTAAAACGGAACAACCCTTGTGGTCGATCCCGTATTCGGTGTTGTCGTAACCAATGTGCTTTAACACATCACGGGTTAAGCCAATATAGTCAACGTTAGCGTTGGTGGTGATTTCACCGGCTAAAACAACAAGACCGGTCGTACAGAGGGTTTCAGCCGCAACACGGCTAAGGGGATCTTGCGCTAAGCAAGCATCAAGAACAGCATCAGAAATTTGGTCGGCAACCTTATCAGGATGCCCTTCGCTGACGGATTCAGACGTAAAAAGATATTCGCTGGCCATTCGCCATACTCCTACAAGTTTGAATGAAAGGCAGCGCCAAACGCAGGAGTTCAGAAAGGGACTGGTGCGAGAGACGCTTTAGCGGTACTTATTGATTCGCCCCGCAAGTTGTCTTTTTAACTCGGCGAATTTCACGAATTGTACACACTTTGGATTTTAATTTCCAGACCCTGAAGGGATCCAAAAGGACTAGGTCTGGGCGATATGCGTAATATCGATTAAAATGTGTATTTTCATATTATTCCCTACTGTTATGACGTGGTTATTAAGGCTCCTGTCACTGTTTCCGCTTCGTGGGTTACAGTTATTAGGAGCGGGCTTGGGCTCCTTGGCGTTTCGCCTGGTCCCTGTTTTAAAGCAACGCACGAACGAAAATTTGGCGCAAGCGGGTTATAACGATCCTAAGCTTTATCTGAGAGTGGGCCGCAATATTGGCCGCCAGGCGTTAGAGAGCTGTTGGATTTGGTATCGTGACGCTGAAGAAGTTTGCTCTCGCGTGACGGTAGCCCCAGAGGTTGTTGAGTTATTTGATCAGGCGATCCAAGAGAATCGTCCGATCGTGTTTATGGCTCCCCATATTGGTTGCTTTGAAGTTTTACCCGTATGGTTTGCGCATCGTTATTACCAGAGTCAGGGTAAGCGTATTGCCATTCTTTTCCGTCCGCCGAAAAAAGATTTCTTGAACAAAATTGTTGGTGAGTCTCGTCAGTCCCCTGGGATTGAGGCGTGCCCGACCAATTTGGCAGGGATTAAGCGAGCGATTCGTAATTTACGTCAGGGTTCAACCTTTGGGGTGTTGCCTGATCAAGTGCCTTCAAGTGGGGACGGGGCCTGGACGACGTGGTTTGGCCGCAAAGCGTATACGATGACGCTGCCGATGCGTGTGGCCAAGCAATTTGATGCCATCCGTATTTTTGCCTGGTCTTCTCGTGAGGGCCATGGGTGGCGACTGCATGCTTGCCGTTGGGATGAGCCTTTAACGGGCGATATCGCAACGGATGCCCAAAAAATGAATGATCAAATTGAAGCGATTATTCGTCTGTCTCTTATACACATCTGACGCTGCCGACGATATGCAGTGTGTAGATC
>CAMYAA010000303.1 GCA_947253615.1 uncultured Sutterellaceae bacterium | reverse complement strand
TCTCGTGGGCTCGGAGATGTGTATAAGAGACAGCCTTTAACGTCGACCCCTTCCCAAAAACTCAACGAGCCCACCAATATCGCATTCCCGTGCGAACGGAATTCGTCGAGTA
Organism: uncultured Sutterellaceae bacterium; assembly: GCA_947253615.1. Lineage (GTDB taxonomy): Bacteria > Pseudomonadota > Gammaproteobacteria > Burkholderiales > Burkholderiaceae_F > Sutterella. Next base: position 2,554 of record CAMYAA010000303.1, on the reverse strand, counting down.
ATTGATTCTTGGGTTTTTCCCCTTGAACCAATACGAGATAGTCATTGCCATTTAATTCAACACGTTGACGTAATAACTCCCCGGCATAGTTCATGGCGCTTAGCGAAGTGCACAGCACAAAAGTACGTCCTTGGGCGGCATTAATCACCGGCCAGACTTTTTCCACCATGGCTCGCGCATTGTCCTCGGGATTGCGCTGCGGAATCATATTTTCTGGCACCCAAAGCACGCCTTGCTCAAAGTAATCGAACGGACTTTCCCAGGTGTTTTCCGTACACGCCTCAATCCCTAATTGATGCTTAAAGTGCCCAAACTGATGAGGACTATCGGCCAGCGTCGCACTCGTAAAGGCCCAGGTCCCTTTATCTTTCTCGCGCATCTCTTTAAACATTCCCCTCACGGACAACGGCGTCTTATTAAAGACCATCCCTTGATGCGAATAAGAAATCCAACGCACCACATTGTTTTCCGTGATCGTCTGCGCTTCATCCTTGTCTTCAAGCACATTAAAGACGTGCTGAATCCAATCGGTCCCTAAATCCACCATTTCATTGAAGAACGTGCGATAGCCCTGAATTTCGTTGGCGTCTTCTTTGTCTTTTAACGCATCGATGGCCGCGGCCATCTGGGAGAGCGCCACAATGAGCTCGGTAAACTTCTCACGCAAACGATAAAGTCCCTCGACATTATTAATGTTTTGAGGGCCCATGTTATCGAGCTTTAATTGGAGTTCCGCCAAGAGATTTAACTCACGAACGGCCTTCCCGATATTGCTCCCTAACGCATCCCAATCCGCATAAGCGCGTAACGTGCTCGTCAAACCTTCAGCACGCACCGTTTGAGCAAGCTCCGCTACCGTACGTAACGACATCGTCTCCCCAAAGAACGTGAGGGAGGTGTCGTGCACCTGATGGGCTTCGTCAAAAATCGTTAACGAGGCGGGGGGCAACAACGTGTCCACCGCATTCGAATTCTTCAGGCGCAGAGCCATCGCACTCAAGTACAAATGATGGTTCACCACCACAACCTGCGCAAACATGGCCTTTTTACGCGCTCGATAGACCGGACACTCCGACTCATAGAACGTGCAATTTTTCCCTAAACACGTTTCTCGCGTGGAGACCACCTCACGCCAAATTGGGTCGTTAGGCGGTACGCTCACACAGTCCGAGACTTCACCCAAAAAGTGATTCTTTCGAAAGATCTCGATTTTCTTTAATTTGTCGTGCTTGTCCTCAAGACTCATCTCGGAACGCTTGCCCGACTTCTTCTCAGGCTCGCCTTCGGACTCAGGCAATCGGCTTTTTATCCCTTCTTCTTTAAAGCGCGAGGGTAAGCTCAATAAATCCTTACTGTAGCGATCCATATCCTCGCCTAAATTCGATAAGGCCAGTTCTAAACGATACGGACACACGTAGTTGTTGCGGCCCTTTAAAACCGCCACATCCACATGATGAAGATCCAGGGCGCGCAAGAGCATCGGAATGTCTTTTTGGATGAGCTGATCCTGTAGCGCTTTACCCGCTGTGGACACAATAACGCGAGAGTTTGTAATAAGGGCTGGAACCAAATACGCAAAGGTCTTCCCCGTGCCCGTGCCCGCTTCGGCCACGAAAGTGCCGTGATTGGCCATTGTGTCCAATAAACTCAAGGCAAATTCCAACTGCGCTTGACGCGGACGATACCCCTTAATGTTTTGCGACAACACCCCCTTGGGGCCGAAAATCGATTGGATTCGCTGACGGTATTTCGCCAATTCCTCGGGCGTAATCTCGACCACACGTTCACGCGCCGGAATACAGGCGAGTTCTTCGGGGGTTAAATCCCCAAAAAACGCCTGTAACGTACGCACGGTTTCGTTCGTTTCAAAAGCCTCCACGGGAATATCCTCTTCTTCATGAAGGCTAGAAAAATCCATGGCGTCCATCTGTTCAGCCGAGCTCATCAACGCCTCGAGTTGAGCATCGGACTCACTCGGCGCTGCGTCAGCCTCCATGGCCTCGTACGAGGTCATGAGATCCTCAGGCAGGTCAGAAGAAGGGGGAGTCGATGGACACATAGCGAACCTAAAAAAAACAACAACGAATAAAATCTACAGAAAAACACCGCGCTCGCGAGCGTCTATGGCTTTAGAAGAACTTCAGAATGCTCGAGGAGCGTTCATTCATCTTCTTTTCATAGCGTTCCTGAGCTTCAACACGACGCTCTAAACGCTCTTGAATTTCTTTTTGTTTGGCTTCACGCTTTTCACGACGTTCTTGAGCCTCCGAGTCCGCTTGAATACGACGCTCTTGCGCCGCTTTCTGCTTGGCCTCGTAGAGGGCCACATTGGCCGCTTCTTGCGCATGACGCGCCTTAGCATCGAGCTCTGCAGGATCCGACTTGGGCTCAAACTCACGAAGCTTCATCGGCTTAGAGGGCTCTTTTAAGTGAGGTTTAGCAATCACCATGGGTTCATGCGGTTGCGTGAGTAATTTCGGTTTCGAGAGCACAATGGGCTTGGGTAAAGGACGCTCACGGCGTTCTTTTTCATGGAGCGCATTGGCTTTTTCTA
>CAMYAA010000302.1 GCA_947253615.1 uncultured Sutterellaceae bacterium | reverse complement strand
TGCGAATGTTGCTCGAAAGCCTAATTGAATCCCACGAAACGAGGGGGCTTATCCCCTTCCTCCCTAAAGGACAAAGCGTGTGCGCTCTCATCGTCGGAGAGCGCATTTTTCTTTACCTAGACGTCAGCGTTTTTCGTCAAAAATTCAATAAAGCGACGCGCATGATCACTCGTCGTGGCGGGGTCTTTTCGCATCACAATCTGGAGCGAACGTCGTGCCCAATCGTTCGTGATCTCCACGACTTTAATCCCGACGGGATCCACAACCGCCGAGGAGTAACTCAACACCCCGATGCCCATGCCGGACTTCACAAACTGCATGAGCACTTGTTGGTCGTCCGCTTCAATACGACGTCGCATCTTCAACCCCATTTGATAGACCTTGGTGTTGACATAGCGCTGCATGGGATTGCTCGACGTTAAACAGACAAACTCATAGGGCGAGGTTTGTTCCATCGAGACCGACTTATGGAGCGCCAACGGATGGTCGGGCGTGACCACCAAGACCAACCGATCTTTCTTGTAGGGAATAAACGTTAAGTCCGGATGTGCATACCCTTCCACCGGCACGCAAACCCCAAAATCTGCACGTTCTTGGGCGACCAATTCAATCACATCCCCCGAGCAACGGCGATCCAAATTGATATGTTGATTGGGATTGTTTTTCAAATAGGTCGCAATGGCTTTGGGCAAAAAGTCCACACTCGCCCCGTAGTTAGCGACCACACGAATGATGCCACTTTGAAGGCGCGCATAGGGCTCAATATCTTTTTCCAACTCGCCCAACAAATCGACCATGGCATGAGCCATTTTCACAACGCGTTTGCCCACCTGCGTGAGGACAAGCCCCTAGGCGGTTCGGTGTGTAATAGGTAGCCCTAGCTGCTCTTCTATTTTTCGAATTCTCGAAGAGGCCGCGCCCCCCGACAAACACACGACCTCCGAGGCACGGGTGAGATTTCTATGTTTTTCGAGCTCACACAAGAGCTGCATGTCGATCATATCGAATCGGTACATTTTTAGTGTTGTCAAAAAAGGTTTTAAAAACTTTAACGGATTGAATCGCTTAATTTTCCTTAAGATTTGGGCGTTCCTTCGGAAAAACTACACCGAAAGAATGACCCCAAATAGGAGATTTTTCCATGATCAAATCCATTAAACCCGTGCCGTTATTGGTGACGGTGGCCACGTTAATGGCCGCTACGATGAGTGTGGCTTTTGCTGGTCCATTCAACGCTACTCAAGAACAAGCTTTTAGTCAAGGTGAACATGCCAAGTACTTGGCGGGGTTCCATCTGAAGATGGGTCTCAATTGTCAAACCTGTCACCCCACTTCCAAAGTGAGCGATTCCGAAACGGAAATCAATGCGGCTTGTATTCAATGCCATGGTGATATGAAGGCCATGGGCGAAAAGACGAAGAAAGAGCCCAACGCTCACCATTCTCACTTAGGCAATATCAACTGTACGGCTTGCCACTCTGGGCATGAAAAGAGCGTGACGTATTGCCAGAACTGTCACGATTTCCCGAGCTTAAAGATTCCGTTTGGCACGAAGGCCACGCCGGAAAAGGCTTGGGAAGACTTATCGGTCTACAATCACGCGGTGCCGAGCCATACCGAAACCACGGATTTAGTCATTATCGGTTCGGGCGCGGCGGGTTCCGTCGCGGCTTTAGAAGCGCATGAAATGGGCGTCAAGAACATTGTGATGCTTGAACGTCAACCGATTCCAGGGGGCAATTCCCAATTAGCCGCGGGTGGTATGAATGCGGCCGGGACGGTTTATCAGAAAGCGCAAAAGATTGAAGACTCCGCCGAATTGATGTTTAACGACACGATGAAGGGCGGCAAGCAAGCGAACAATCCTGACTTGGCCCATATTTTGGCGAACAACTCCTCAGGGAGTATTGATTGGTTAGCTGCCAAGGGTGCGAAGTTAGAAAGCGTGGGTCGCGGTGGTGGCGCGAGTGCTCCGCGTATGCACGGCCCAGCGGGCGGTCAGTTTGTGGGTCCCTATCTCCAGAACTTCTTCAAGAAGGCCTTAAAGGACGCCAACATTGACTTACGCTTGAACTCGAAGTTTGTGCGTTTTGTGACGGACAAAGAAGGCAACGTGACGGGCGTGATTGTCAAGAGCAAGCACAACGGTCTCTACGAACTCAAGGCCAAGGCCTTTGTGTTAGCCACCGGTGGGATTGGTCGCAACAAAGCGCTCTTAAAAGAACTTCGTCCTGACATTCCTGAGTCTACCCTCACCTCGAATCAACCGGGCTCGCAGGGTGACGGCTTGATTTTAGCGCGCAAGATTGGCGCGGCCGATGTGGACGTGAAGGAAATCCAATTGAATCCGACGTTATTAGTGGGTTCGCCCGTGATTATTTCCGAACGTGTTCATGGGGCAGGTGCTGTCTTTGTGAATACGGATGGGAAGCGCTTCATCTCTGAATTAACGACGCGCGACAAGACTTCGGCAGCGGTATAGAAGCAACCGGGCGGCATTGCCTTTGAAATCTTTGACCAAAAGGTCCGTGACAAGGTTAAGCAGACGAATGCGGCCTTTGAATTGGGCTTAGCCAAAGAAGGCAACACGTTAGAAGAATTAGCCAAGAACGCGGGGATTAATCCTGAAAACTTGAAGGCCACGATCAAGCAGTACAACCAGTACGCTG
>CAMYAA010000301.1 GCA_947253615.1 uncultured Sutterellaceae bacterium | reverse complement strand
GGTTTTTCCCTTTTGCGTCATCAGCACCAAGCGTACCCGCCCGTCACTTAACGATCGTTGCTTTTCCCAAACATCTTGTCTTGCTGCGTTACGCCGGACAAGTCCCATTTCTCAATGGATTCCTCAAACTTGCTATCAAAAAACATTTTTTCCATGTCTTTGACGTTGCGGATATCCCAAGACTCAATGGGCTTATTAAATTTCGAGTGATAAAACATGTGCGACATGTTCGTGACGTTCGAAACGTCCCACTGATCGAGCGGCTTGTTGTAGTTGCACCATTTAAACATGCGTGACATGTTTTGCACTTGACTGACGTTCCAATTGTTTAAGGGCTGATTAAACTTGGCCCGTTCAAACATGGAGGCCATCGTTTTGACGTTGGAGACATCCCAGTTTTTAAGTTGACCTTTATAAGTCGCACCATAAAACATTCGATTCATCTTCTCAACGTTTGAAACGTCCCAGCCGCTGATATCCACGTTAAGTACCGTTTCGTTAAACAAGCTGGCCATGTTCGTGACGTGAGAAACATCCCAGCCACTAAAGTCAGCCTCTCCCTCAAAGTTCGAGAACATCAATTCCATCGTCTCAAGATGCTTTAAATCCCATTGGTCAATTAAAAAATGAGCGGATGCGCCTTGGAACATGCTACGCATGTTTCGAACGTTGGAGACATCCCAATGATTAATGTCGAACTTAACCAAGTCGCGAGTGTCTGGATCGATGTATGCCTTTGCGAACATCCCTTCCATGTTGGTGACATTCGATGTGTCCCAATGATCCGTATGGAGCTCTATATCGCAGCATTGCTTAAACATGAACGCCATGTTCGTCACATGAGACGTGTCCCAGCCGTCTAAAATGAGTTTGGCACCACCCAAGCAATTGAACATATAGCTCATATCGGTAACGTGAGATACATCCCAACCTGTGAGATCGATGACATTAGGGAACCCAGCGCACTCCTGACGATTGACCGTGTCATATAGAGGGTAGCTATAAGCAGTATCAAACAGATGGCTAAAGTCGCTAATAGCGCTGATATCGATATCGCTAAAGTCAGGATTCCCAGAAATGTAACGATCACGAATGATCTCGTTGAGTTCGGATCGGTCTTTAGGATGTGGGCGATCACTCATAATACTTCTCGACGTTAAGCGGCCTAGGCGCTCATCACGCCGGGGCCAATAGAGTAAATTTGAATACCCTCTATTAAAAGGCAAATCCACAAGGGTTCTCTATCGAGATTAATACTGATTTGCGTCATTGAGAGGCGCAAACGCTAGAGCGAGAGGAGTCGAGAAGACTACTGCTGAAGTCTAAGAGAAGCGGGGGTCAACAAACGAGCCTCTTAAAGCGGCATTTAAAGAAAGGCGACAAGGCGGACCCACAACTCGAGCCCATAACGAGAGCCTGTAAAGGTCAGACCACATTAGAAGCACCGATTTAAAGTAAGGATGACTCGCCCCATTAAAAACGCCAACTTCCACGGGGAAGCTGGCGTTTTCATGCAAATGCCCTGCAGGAAAGCATTTTGTTCAGGAGGTCAAAGGTTGCTCTCAGGCAGGGCAAAACAACTTTTGAAGGAGGGGACGAATCCCCTCCCTGTCCATTAGTCTTCGACGATCACGTAGATCTGATTCATCGGACCATGAACACCAATCACCTTGATCAACTCAATGTCAGCCGTCGAGCTAGGACCACCAATCAAATTGATGCACCCAGGCATACGTTCACCGGCTTTAGCCTTCGCATGGAGCTTAGCAGCCAATTGAGCCACACGTGGTAAGAGGGTCGAACGACGAACCACCACGATGGAGTTTTCCGGTAACAAGGAGACGGAACGACCGCAACCAGGCTTGCTCAAGAGCACGATAAAGCCACAGTCAGCAATACCGTAGTCGGCATAAACCACACCAACCTTGGCCTTGTCAGCCGCGTTGATCGACGCATCAGGATTTTCAGGATCCCAAATCTTAGCGTCAGCAAAGTCGCCCACTAAGCGCTGGGTAATCCCATCTTTGTCCAAACGTTCGTCACGGGTCATGAGCACGGAGTCACCGTAGGACTTCGCAATACGGCTCACCGTTTCAGCCACGTTGGCTTCGTCAGTGACTTCAACCTTAGCGAACATGGCGTTCGTGGCGGCGTCAATGAAGAGCTTTTCGAGCTCAACCGGACCTAAGTCCGCATAACGCGTCGTCGCATAATCATTGACCGGAACCGGCTTCTTGGCAGGAACGGTACGAATCGAATCACGGCCTAACTGTTGGGCAATGTTCTTCAAAAAGGAATCACGATTTTCAATCATAGTCAGGCTCCTCAATTAATCTTCTTTGCGGTTTTCAAACCAGGAACGGAAAGCTTCCCCATCGGTGCTCGGAATGTCACGAGCTTCAGACCACTTCTTCAAGGGCCCTGGGGTGATCGGAGCCTTACCGTCCTTGACCATCATCGCACCCATCTTGGCACCGACTTTCATCGTCATGTTCCAGAGACCCGGACGGCCGTTGACCATGCCGAAGAGATCGGTCGTGAAGCGTTCTTCAAACGGACGGATGCCCTGAAGAACTTCAGATTGACGATGCTTCAAGATTAACTTCGAGAGCGGAATTTCCACCGGGCAAACGCTGTCGCAAGCCGTACATAACGTACAAACATAAGGAC
>CAMYAA010000300.1 GCA_947253615.1 uncultured Sutterellaceae bacterium | reverse complement strand
AGGGCGTGACCACTAAACCACTTTCCCCATTGGGGCGAAGGCGTAAGTCCACATCAAAGAGGCGCCCCGAACTCGTTTGCAGTGTCAACCAACTCATGAGACGACGAACCAATTTGGAATAAATCCAATCGGCCTCAGGCGCACTGTCCTCAAAAATAAAAACAAGATCCAAGTCGCTGTCAAAGCCGAGTTCTTTACTGCCCAACTTTCCGTAACCAATCACCGCAAAGCGAGGACGCTCCCGATGGCGATCCTTCAAACTCGACCACGCTAACTCAATGGCCTCTTCAATCACATGGTCCGCTAAATTGGATAAATGATCCGCGAGGCGTTCCACGCTCAAACGATCATTTAAGTCCGCGAGCAAACATTGAAACAGCGCGGAGTGATGCGCATCGCGCAAAATATTCATTTGATGCTCCGTGTCCCCTTCGTAATGGAGCATCTCTTGATGAAGTCGCTCTTGCCAATGGCTGTAGTCCGCACTCGTATGATTGTCGAAATGCTCCCCGCTAAAGGTGACAATATCGTCCAACACTAACGGATGCTGGACCACGTACTCCGCGCACCATCGACTCTGCGCCAATACGCGACCCACTTGCGCTAAAGCGCTCGGATACTGATCTAAGAGAGCCACATAGGTGGATCGCCCCCCAATCACTTCTAAAAGCGTCAAATAGCGATTGAGTACATCCTCAGGGGAGACAATCCCCACCAGGGCCTCTGGAATCCATTGCGAGCACGAGCTCACAATCCGAGGAATCAACCCAATGAGTCGCTCACGCGTACGTTCTGTTCGATTGGCATTTAAGCTCGAGCGCTCATTGACTAAACGCAGCATTCGCGAGCGAACCAAAGCGGGCTCACTCAAACCAATAGCACGCACTAACAAATCATCGATCAAAGGACAGACACTCGAAGAGCCTGACTCCCAACCCATGGGCCACTCATCATTGTCCTCTTGAGTCTTGAGCGCCTCGCCCACCTGAAAGACCCCGTCAAAGGCCTTCGCTACGCGTTCACGAATTTCAGTCACGCCGCGCCAGAGGGCCTCGGGATCCCATCCTAAAAGACCCGCAACGGCCTCGCACTCTGGACCCGAGCGCGCTAAGCGCTGGGTTTGCTCATCGTTGACGTATTGAATCGCGTGTTCGATATCACGAAGGGCCACATAGTCCGCCTTTAAGGCGTTGGCCAAACCCTCCGAAATCACATTCTTTTCCGCCAACGCTTCGAGCATCGTCAACGTTTCGCGTCCTCGTAACGACGGAAAGCGTCCCCCGCGAATGGTTTGCTCCGTCTGCGTAATAAATTCAATTTCGCGAATGCCGCCACGACCGAGTTTGACATTAATCGAGCCATCCTTACGCTTGAGTTCTCGTCGACTCGTCTCCGCACGAATCATTTCATGGAGCCTCGTGAGCGACGCGATCGCATCAAAGTCCATGTACTTTCGAAAGACAAAGGGGCGAACCAGCGAGCCCAAGGCCTTTTTATCGCGTTCAAAAACCGCCTCGGAACTATAAAGGGGCGCATTCACCACACGGCCTTTAATCCAAGCAAAACGCTCCCAATCACGACCCTGACTCGTCAAATAGGCCTCGAGCATACCGTGCGAAGCCACAATGGGCCCAGCCTCCCCGTGGGGACGAAGACGCATATCCACGCGGAAAACAAAGCCCGGTCCCTCGATGTCATTGAGCGCAGGAATAATGCGTTTTGCTAAACGCTCAAAGAATTCAACATTACTAATCGTTCGACAGTTCGCGCGCGAACTCGCATGGGCTTGTGTCTCGCCATCTTCGGCATACAGAAAAATTAAATCAATGTCCGAGGAGACGTTGAGCTCCCGGCCACCGAGCTTACCCATGCCCACGACCTGTAAATCCATGGGTGTTCCATCGCTATGGGTGGGAACCCCAAAGCGCTCCACCAATTCCGCCATATGTACCCGTAAAACCGTATTAATGGCGACTTCGGCAAAGTCACTCATGAGCGAAACCACGTCCTCAAAACCAATACGGCCCGTCACATTGGCGCCAATAATATAAAGGAGCAAGTCACGACGCACTTCACGCAACCGTCGTGCGAGCGCACTTGGGACATCCCCAGCAGCACTGACTTCTAGACGCGCTTCCATGTGCGCTCGAGACCAGAGCTCTTGAAGACGCTCGAGCCAGAGCTCACGGAGCGCCTCATCGTCACCCCCTGGGCACAAGCTTTTTAAGGTACGACGAGCAAATGCACTATGGCGATAGGCTTCGTCGAGACTAATTCCTTTCATCATCGAGCTCATAGAGGTGACACCCACAAAAATTTAAAAGACGTAAAGGCACGCGAAAGCGCTTCGTTTAAGTCATGAATCCGAAAAAAGACTACAGTAATCTTGGAAAATTTCGTAAGATTAATTCAAATCTTTATTGTCATATTATCCAATGCCACTCAACGCTACGCGTCTTTTTAATTCGATAAAAACGGCGGGGTTAACTTTTTATAACCGCCATCGCTTTTTTTGTCGTTTTTTATTGACCCTTTATCTCATTATCTGCTGTTTGCTTCTCGCTACGCGTTGGGTATTTACCTCCCAATTGGATCAGTGGCGCGACGAGATCACGACCCTCTTGCTGTCTCTTATACACATCTCCGAGCCCACGAGACCGTACTAGATCTC
>CAMYAA010000299.1 GCA_947253615.1 uncultured Sutterellaceae bacterium | reverse complement strand
AGCAAATAACTTGAAGCTTTAGACAAAATAGCCTATATTTAAGCTATCTAAAATAGGAGGTATTTGTATGTGGAAGGAATTTAAAGCGTTTATCGCCAATGATAATATTATTACTATGGCAACTGGGATCATTATGGGGTCAGCTTTTACCAAAATCGTGAGCTCCTTAGTCGATAATATTTTCATGCCTTTGATCGTAGCCATCACAGGACAAGCAGATGTGACAGGACTTGCTTTTAATATTGGAAATACGACATTACAATATGGCCAGTTTTTACAAGCCATTATTGACTTCATCTTAATTGCTCTTTTCCTTTATTTAACGCTTAAAGCTTTAGAAAGAGTTCAACATAAGAAGATTGTTTCACCGGATCCTGAACCTGAAGGCCCTAGCGAAACTGAATTGCTACAAGAAATCTTAGGCGAATTGAAAAAAAGATAACAAAATAAACGGGTAAGTAGGTGTTGAAACAACTCTACTTACCCGTTTGTTATTTATAGATGGATTACTCTGTATTTTAACAGGCCGAATGTTCTGCACCAAGAAAATGCTGAACATCGACGACAGTTGAATAAACGTTTGATCTAAACCAGACAACACCTCATCAATGATAACCATCTAATAAGGTTCATAAAACAAACATCGGTTTCTGTCATAGGAGTTTCCACTATACAAAAAGCGATGTTTTTAATTAATTAAAATTTTCTATATCTAGTCAATATTATCCACTAACCCGCTGACGTCGTTTGCGCTCATATTGGCTTCGAAGTTGACCACAAGCAGCTTCGATCTCTGTCCCAAATTCTTTACGAACTACACAGTTGATATTATTTTGCATCAAGATATCAAAAAATTGGGTGATTGCTTCCGGTTTAGATCGACGGTAGGGATTTTCAGGAACAGGATTATAAGGAATCAAGTTGACATAGGCGAGCTTTCTCATCGGTTGCAAAAGATCAGCCAATTCTTGAGCATTGTCCGGACTGTCATTCACTCCATCAATCATAATATGTTCAAAAGTGACCCGTCGATTAGTCAAACGCGTATATTCATAAATGGCGTCAAAAAGTTCTTCCATAGGATACTTACGATTAATCCGCATCATGGAAGACCGCACATCATTATTCGATGCATGGAGTGATACAGCTAGGTTCACCTGAATACCCTCTCGTGCAAACTCACGAATTTTAGGTGCCAAACCGGAGGTCGATACCGTCATATGACGTGCCCCAATCGCTAAACCTTTATCATCATTTACGATTCGTATAAACCGCATCACATTCTCGTAATTGTCAAAAGGCTCTCCAATTCCCATAACGACAATATGACTAACCTTCTCGCCTTCTCCTCGTTGATCTAAGTAACGTTGGATATACATAATTTGGGCGGTAATCTCACCCGTTGTTAAGTCTCTTTGCTTGGGTAAAAGACCCGACGCACAAAACTTACAACCGATATTACAGCCTAATTGAGTCGTTACACAAACAGATAGGCCATAATTATGGTACATCAAAACGGTTTCGATCATCGAATCATCTTCTAACTGGAATAAAAACTTCGTTGTTTTATCTTCAGCTCGTTGCACCACTACCTCTTTGAGTGGGCTAAAAGTAAAATGTTCCTCCATCCGCTGTCTAAGCGCATCTGATAAATTTGTCATCTCTTGGAAGGAAGAAACTCGTTTGCGATAAAGCCATTGCCAGACCTGATCGGCCCGAAATTTCTTTTCTCCCCACTCTAAAAATTGTGCTCCCAATTGTTCACGAGTTAACCCATAGATTGATTCCTTTTCCACCTTTTTATCTCCTTCTATTTTCTCCTCTAAAATACCCATTCTTGCTATCTAAACGAACAATTCAAGTCATGGTCATTGATCACTCCAATTGCTTGAAGATAGGAATAAATAGTGACTGATCCGATATATTTAAAACCATACGTCTTCAAAACCTTGGTTACCTGATCACTCAAGTCAGACCATTTTGCCAGCGCCTCTCCAGATTGACGCTCGACCACTTGGCCTTGTGTAAAGGACCAAATAAAGTGATCAAAAGAACCATAATCCGCTTGCACTTGCAGGAAGGCCTGAGCATTTTTTATACTAGCTTCAATCTTACCTCGATGACGAATAATCCCTCGATTCATTAATAAAGACGCTACTTTATCTGATTGATAGTGGGCAATCACCCGATAATCAAAACCATCAAATGCCTTTTCAAACTCAGCTTCTTTCGATAAAACGAGCTGCCAGGATAAGCCTGTATGAAAAGTCTCCATTAGCAAATATTTGAACAAATAGCGATCTCGATGCTCTGGCTTACCCCAAACTTGATCATGATAAGATATGTAATACGCCGGTTTACCTTGAACCCATTCGCATCGTTGACTCACAATCATTCCACCTTTACATCCTCAATCTAATTCATGATAGGCCGCATAAACCCTTCGCTTATCCACTTGATATTGGTTTGCAACTTCTTTAATAGCTGCTTTAGCAGATAAATCTTTTTCTTCCATTAATGCTTGAACCTTCATTTTATAATCCTCTGAGCAAAGTTCTTCCGTTTGGCAAATTCGCTCCTCTTCTAAGTGGACCATCAAGACTATTTCACCTTTAATGGTCTGATCAGCAACATAGGCTTGAACTTCACTAGGACTCCCTCTTAAATATTCTTAAAACTGCTTAGTG
>CAMYAA010000298.1 GCA_947253615.1 uncultured Sutterellaceae bacterium | reverse complement strand
CTACACACTGCATATCGTCGGCAGCGTCAGATGTGTATAAGAGACAGTCCTTGGAGAGACGTTGTCCACCAAGAAGCCCCGTCAAACTGTGTTGTGTCACCAGTGATACTCGGGGTCGAAAGGTTCTCACTCAAGCGCCCCACAAGGCTCGAGCCAAAACGCTCAAAACCTCGCCTTTCCAACGACACTTCACGCGCGTTGGGGGACGCTTTGGGGTGAATGAGCGGTTTAAAAGAAAGTCCTTTAAACCCTAAAGCGCCAAAAATGCCTCACGCATCCGAGTCGCTTTAACTCATCCTTTCTGAGAGCTCGTTGGGGTCTCTTTATAAAAGGAGGACCACACTCAAGGTCGGTTCCCCCGTTATTCATCCTCAAACTCCCGAGGTCAGTCGGGTTCACGCCGAGCGTTCCATGTGAAGTGTGCGTTTGGGTAGGCACACTGCAAGGCGCATCAGGCGGATGCTCAAGGTTTTAAGACGGTCCAAGCCCTTCTCAACACGAATTTTTCTACCAGTTCATCGCTTCTTCACAGAAGCACTAAAGTAACGCTGATAAGCCAGGACCTAAGTGGAACGCATAACGTTCGCTTTGATTTACTTATCCCGTGCTGACAGCCGTCAAATCCTTTCCATTGCGCTCATTGTTGAGCATCAATTCACCTTTGCCTAGGTGAATTGCTTGCTGAAATTCGACCGGGCCTTTAAGTCCTAAACGAGAAAACCTGTCGAAGTCCAACCCTTTTGTCTAACGGGCGCTCGCTAGTAACTTGAGCGCAGATTTAAGGCGGCATCAAAACTCAGGGGATCCGAGGGAGCTCTCGAGCATCAATCCACAACGTGGACGGCGAGTCACTCCAACTCCAGACACCCTTCTGGATTTTGACGGACGCAACCTTAAGAAACAGTCATCGTTAAGGACAAAACGGTCTCCATTACGGCGGGATCGTTTCATGTTTTTCGTTGAGGGACGTTTTAAAGTCCAATCAAGGTCGAAACAGCGTTTTAATACAAAAGCGTTGCTTTTTTCGGTCGAGCAACTGCTAAAAATCTTTAAACGTGGGAAAATGCGCCACAGACCCTCTTAGGATCGGTCCGAAAAAGACACGTATTTCTCACCAATGCTTGGGTGAAGAAAGCCTCGAAGGGTTTTCTGCACTTCATAGCAACGTTTTATTATAAAGCATGACAAGCAAACTCCACGAACTTTCTGACCTGATTTGCGATTCGGCTCGCGCGCAATTAGCAACCGATCGTGTCAATTTCATTCGAATTGGGGAAGACGCTCACGGGCAGCGTATCGATAATTTCTTAATGCGCTTGGCTCGTGATGTGCCTAAAACCCATGTGTACCGCATCATTCGCGGGGGTGAAGTTCGTGTTAACAAAGCCCGCGTGAAGGCCGAAACGAAATTGGCCACGGGCGATATTGTGCGAGTCCCGCCCATTCGCACCCGTAAAAAAGAATCTAATACCGCCCCGGTGCTCCCTAAGCACGCCCTCAAAATTCTCTACGAAGATCGTCATCTCCTCGTGGTCGATAAGCCTGCAGGCCTTGCCTCCCACGGGGGTTCGGGTGTAGCTCATGGCCTCATTGAGCGACTTCGTGCGACGCGCCCCGAAGAGCCTATGCTCGAACTCGCGCACCGTTTGGACCGCGAAACGAGCGGGGTGTTGATCGTCGCGAAGACTCGAAAGGCCTTAGTACGTCTTCACGATATGATGAAAGATGGTTCGATTGAAAAACACTATCGCACCTTAGTGAAGGGCGACTGGGTGAATGATCGTCAACATGTGCGCTTCCCGTTAACGCGATTTTTGTTACCGAGCGGGGAGCGTCGAGTGAAGGTGGATCCCGTCGAAGGGGCCCCTGCGCATTCGATTTTCACGCTTTTGGCCCGTTATGGCACGGTCTCCTTTTTGGACGTTGAATTAAAGACGGGGCGTACGCACCAAATTCGTGTGCATGCTTTAGGTTCGGGCTATCCGCTCGTGGGTGACGATAAGTATGGGGATTACGAATTCAACAAGGCCTGTGTGCATGGGCTTTTGGGCGTTCCCTTAAAGCGTATGTTCTTACATGCCTGGCGTTTGCGCTTTACGCACCCAGTGACGGGCGAAGCGTTGGATATTCAAGCGCCCTTGCCCCCCGAATTGGCCGACGTGATTCGTCATTTGAATGAAGAAGCGGGCATTACTTTAGCGGATGCACCCGACTTAGTGGACGCGGACTAACGCACGGTCAATGGTTTTTTAGATTTCAGAGAGTGAAAGGTCATGATGCAGGCAAAGCCCCTTACGTTTAAAGCGGTGGTTTTCGATTGGGACGGCACGGTCTGTTCGTCCATTGGTTTTATCGTCTCTTCCCTTCAGCACACGGCTAAGGCCCTGGGGCGTGAGCCCTTTCCCATGGAGTCGTGCTACCGCGTGATTGGGTTGGGGTGGGACGACATTATTGGCATTTTGGCCCCGGACTTGGACGACGACGGACGCGCACGCTTTCGAAAAGCGTTTTCGGAAGACTATTTCCGCCACCAAAAAGAAGTGACTCCCTTTCCGGGGATGCGCGCCTTGGTCGAAGGCCTTAATTGTCAAGGCGTGCCTTTAGCGATTGCGACGGGGAAAAGTCGTCGAGGGCTCAATCAAGTGCTCGAGCATTTAGGGATGACGGCCTTGTTTACCTCCACCATGACGGATACCGAGTGCTTGCCCAAGCCCTGTCTCTTATACACA
>CAMYAA010000297.1 GCA_947253615.1 uncultured Sutterellaceae bacterium | reverse complement strand
ATATGAAGAAGCGTATGAAGAAAGTGATCTTACCCGCCATTGCTGTGCGTGATTTGGTCGCTTTTCCATCGACCCTCATGCCGCTTTATGTCGGGCGTGAAAAGTCGCTTCGAGCGGTTGCGGCTGTCAATGATAAGCTCAAGGACAATGTGGTCTTAATGACCCAGATTGATCCCCGCGTGGACGAACCCTCGAGCGATCAACTCTATCCGCTCGTGACGGTTGGTCACCTCAAGCAAGTGATTGCTTTACCGGATGGGACCAATAAGATCTTTGTGGATTGCCACTATTTAGCGAAAGTCATTGAGCTCAAAGATTCCGAGGACGGCTATATTGAAGCGCACTGCGAAGTGTTGCCTTACAGCGCCTCGAGCATGGAAGAAGCACAGGCCTACTTTGATATGCTCGCGTCTCGCTGGATGGAAACGACCGAAGAGCGTGATCATAACTTCGTGCGTGACAGGATCAAGAGCGCGAAGTCGCTTGACGATTTGATTCGTGAAGTGATTTTGAATCGTCGTTTGCCCGTCAAGCAGATTTTTGAAATCTTGGCCAAGCCTGAAGACACCGAACGTGCCATTTCCTTAATGGCGATGCTCGAAGAGTCGGCCCATGCCAAGGAAATCCGTCAAGTCATTGACCAGAAGGTTAAGGCGCAGATGGAACGCAATCAGCGTGAATACTTCTTAAACGAACAGTTAAAGGCGATTCGTCAGGAATTGGGTCATTTGGATCCCGAAGGTGAACAAGCTGAAGAGGATGATTTACCCAAGCGCGTTCGTCAGGCCAAACTCCCTGAAGAAGTTCGCAAGGCGGCGATGACGGAATTGAGCCGTTTGAGCCAGATGCCTCCGATGTCCTCGGAGTCCGGGGTGGTTCGTTCCTATTTGGAAACCATCATTGGGTTACCGTGGGAAGAAAAGAGCAAGGTTCAAAAGGACTTAGTGCGCGCTCAGGAAATCTTGGATGAAGATCACTACGGTCTCGAAAAGATTAAAGATCGCATTTTGGAATACTTAGCCGTGCAAACGCGTACGGAAAAGATGAAGTCGCCGATTTTATGCTTTGTCGGGGCGCCAGGCGTGGGTAAAACCTCGTTGGGTCGCTCGATTGCCCGTGCCACGGGGCGTGAATACGTCCGCATGGCCTTGGGTGGTGTGTATGACGAAAGCGAAATCCGCGGTCACCGTCGTACGTACGTTGGTGCTATGCCTGGTCAGATTTTGAAGTGCATGAGTCGAGCGGGGGTGAAGAATCCCTTGTTTCTCTTGGACGAAATTGATAAACTCTCGGCTGACCGTCGTGGTGATCCGTCTTCGGCGTTATTGGAAGTGTTAGATCCGGAACAAAACAATACGTTCCGCGACAACTATCTCGATTTACCGTTTGACTTATCCGACGTGTTGTTCGTGGCGACGAGTAATAGCTACAACATTCCTGCACCGCTCTTAGACCGTATGGAAGTGATTTCCTTGGCCGGTTACACGGAAGAGGAAAAGTTGAACATCGCTCAACGTCACTTGATCCCCAAGCAAATGCGTGCCAATGGTGTGAAGGAAGGCGAAGTTGAAATCACGCCTGAAGCCATCATGGAAATCATTCGCTTCTATACGCGTGAAGCGGGGGTTCGTGGGTTAGAACGTACCATCGGTAAGATTCTCCGTAAGGTCGTCCTCCAGCACGAAAAGGAAGACTCTGCCAAGAAGCGTAAGAGCAAGAAGGTCGCGAAGCTCGTCGTGGATAAGAAGAACTTGAAGGGCTTCTTAGGCGCGAGCAAGTACACGATTGGTTTGGCCGCTGCCAAGCCGCAGGTCGGTATTGTGAACGGGTTATCCTGGAGCACGGTTGGTGGCGACATTCTCAAGATCGAAGCGCAAACCTTCCCAGGTAAGGGTACGGTCTTACGTACGGGTAGCTTAGGCGACGTGATGAAGGAATCCGTCGAGGCGGCTCGCTCTGTGGTTCGCTCTCGTGCGGAAAGCTTAGGGATTGATCCTGAAAGCTTCTATAAGACGGACTTGCACGTTCACTTCCCTGAAGGCGCGACGCCTAAGGATGGTCCGAGTGCTGGGGCGGCTACGACGACGGCCATCATCTCGGCCATGACCAATACGCCAGTGCGTTCGGATATTGCCATGACGGGTGAAATCGATCTTCACGGTAACGTGATGCAGATCGGTGGTCTCAAGGAAAAGATTTTGGCAGCCGTTCGCGGTGGGTGTAAGTTAGTCTTGATTCCGAAGGACAATGTCAACGATTTAGAAGACTTGCCCCCAGGCGTTCAGGATAAGCTTGAAATCCGTCCGATCGAAATGATTGACGAAGTCTTGGACTTGGTTTTAGTTAAGGACGGTAAGGTCGCTGAAACGAAGCCTAAGGCGAAGGCCAAGGCCAAGGCAGCCTCGAAGAAGGCTGACAAGGACGAGAAGGCTGAGAAGGCTGAGAAGGCTGCAAAGCCCGCTAAAGCGAAGAAGGCGAAAGTCGACGAAGCTCCTAAGGCCGAAAAGCCCAAGAAAGCGGCTAAGACGACCGCCAAAAAAGTGACGAAGAAAGCCGCGAAGTAATTCGTTCGCGCTCGACTCGATCACAAGAAGCAGGGAGGTTCTTTGAACTTCCCTGTTTTATTAATTTTTTAACGCAGGATCTTCCCTAATTTTTCTCATGGGTGGGAATTCTGAAGCCTATCGGGAGAGCTAAACTCCTATATTTCGTCATTGTCTAGCGGAAATTGGCACAATACCAAATATAGGGT
>CAMYAA010000296.1 GCA_947253615.1 uncultured Sutterellaceae bacterium | reverse complement strand
CGAGATCTAGTACGGTCTCGTGGGCTCGGAGATGTGTATAAGAGACAGGATTTTTATAATGGTATGAGTGGATGCCTTGAGGGCAGGGGGATTTGTTTCTCTGCGTTTAAGGTTTCAGCCCTTGATGAGACTTGAGCCTTGAATTTATCTTTGTCAGTTCACTAGTGAACACAAGGATTCAAGCCTTACCAAACATGCTTACCTATCAAAAAGGAGACTCTCTATGATGAAACGTCTTTTAGCGGTTTCGCTCTTAGCTGGTTTTAGCTTGGCTGCTCAAGCTCACTTTGGGATGATTATTCCTAACCATGCCATGGTGGTGGACCAGGGCCAAGCTAACGTGACGTTAGATGTGGCTTTTGCGCATCCGTTTGAACGTAACGGGATGACGATGGTGAAACCCGCTGACGTGGCGGTGTATGTTGGTGATAAGAAGACCGACTTAGAAAAAGATTTGAAACCCGCCAAGTTCTTCGGTAAAGAAGCTTGGAAGGTGAACTACAAGATTACGCGTCCTGGGGTTTATCAGTTCGTAGTTGAACCCAAGCCCTATTGGGAACCGGCTGAAGACAAGTTCATTCTTCACTACACGAAGGTGATTGTGCCGGCGTTTGGTGACGACGAAGGCTGGGACGAACCCACGGGTATCAAGGCGGAAATCGTTCCGTTAACCCGTCCTTGGGGCAACTTCGCTGGCAATACCTTCCAGGGTAAGGTGCTCTTTGAAGGTAAGCCCGTTCCCAACACCGACGTTGAAATTGAATACTTCAACAAGGATGGCAAGCGTAAGGCTCCGAACGAATACTACAGCCCGCAAGTTGTGAAGACCGATGCCAATGGTGTCTTTACCTACACGGCTCCGTGGGACGGTTGGTGGGGCTTCTCCGCTTTGAACGATGCTCCGTACAAGATCAAGCATGACGGTCAAGACAAGGATGTCGAAATCGGTGCGGTTCTCTGGACGCAATTTGGTGGTAAGTAAGCGTAACGCTCGTCGAGCGTGACGACCTCTTACTTCGTACTTATAGAAAGGGGTCTTTTTAGGCCCCTTTCGTGATTATGCTTTGTTGGTATTGAGCGATTATGCACATTTCTGAAGGTGTTTTATCCGCACCGGTATTAATTACGGGCGGTGTCGCGGCAGCGGCCTGTATTCTCTACGGGCTTAAGAAATTGCCCGAAGACAATTTGATGTTAGCCGGGTTAGTGGGAGCTGCGTTCTTTGTGGCTTCGTTAATTCATGTTCCTGTCGGCTTTTCGAGTGCGCACTTGATATTAAATGGGCTGGTCGGGATTATTTTGGGCTGGGCAGCCTATCCCGTGATTTTTGTGGCGCTTTTACTCCAAGGTTTGCTCTTTATGTTTGGGGGGCTGACGGTGCTTGGGGTCAATACTTTAACGATGGGCACCGGGGCTTTAGTGGCTGGGTTCCTCTATCGTTTAATTGCGGTTAAAGACGACTCTCGTCATGTTCGCAATGGTTTTGCGGCGTTTTTAGCCGGGATTTCGGGCGTCTTTTTTGCCGCGCTCTTTACGGCGTTTGCTTTAGCGTTTTCGGCCGAAGGCTTTAAAGCAGCGGCCATTGCCTTATTTGTTGCGCACGTACCGATCATGATTGCCGAAGGTGTCATTACGTTATTGGTTTGTGCGTATTTACGTCGCGTTCATAATCCGTTGATTTATCGCGGCTTGAAATAACACGTTGAATTTTGCTCCACACGCGGAGCGTATCGAAAGGAAGAGTGTTCATGAAAACACGGACTTTATTAATGACGGGTGCTACGGTTTTCCTTGGCACGATGAGTACGTTGACGTGGGCTCACCGCGTGAATGTGTTTGCCTGGGTTGACGGGCAGCAAGTGCATACCGAATCGAAGTTTTCCAATGGGGTAAAGGTTCGTTTTGGTGAGATTACGGTGGTGGACCCGGTGACGAAAAAAGTGTTAGTCACGGGTAAGACGGACGATAAAGGGACGTATACCTTTACGGTCCCGAAGGCCGCTGAAACGGATGGTCATGGGTTATTGGTTGAAATCAATGCCGGTGAAGGCCATCAGAACTCTTGGACGGTTCAGCCTGATGAACTCTCGGCTGAAGTGATTCCTGCGGACACGGCTGCGACGACGCCCAATGCGACGGACGGCGCTGCTTTAACGCCCAAAGAAGCGACGGTTTCGGCCGGTACGGATGTAGCGGCGGCTGGTGCTGTTGTGGTGGGCTCGGGTTTAACGGCGCATCAAGTTGAAGTGATTGTGAATCAAGCCTTGGATCACAAATTAGCGCCCTTAAATCGTCGACTCGTGGAAGCCACGGACAAGTCCGTGAAGCTCTCCGACATTATTGGCGGGATCGGTTGGATCTTTGGTTTATTTGGCGTAGCGGCCTTAGTTCGCTATCGTCGTGAAAAGCCTGTGAAGAAAGAAAACGTCTAACCAATTAGAGCTAGCATGAGTTGTACGCTTCCTCCGATTCCCTTGATGGGTCGCTTTGATCCTCGATCGCGCTTAGTGGCGTGTGTGGTATTGATTTTCACACTCGCTGTATTGAGTTCGCTTTGGGTGAGTTTAGCGGCCCTCATTGTTGCTGCGATATTTCGCTTGTGTTTACCGATGACGAAATTTTTCGTCAAGCGTTGGATTTCCGTCAATGTCTTTGTGGGCTTATTGTGGTTATTGACACCGTGGTCGACGCCGGGTGAGGCGTGCTGTCTCTTATACACATCTGACGCTGCCGACGATATGCAGTGTGTAGAT
>CAMYAA010000295.1 GCA_947253615.1 uncultured Sutterellaceae bacterium | reverse complement strand
TGGGCTCGGAGATGTGTATAAGAGACAGTTAAAGAGTCCTTTCTTTGCGGCGGTTTTTGCGGTGTTAATTTCCGCGACGTACGGGTTGATTTTCAATTCGGTGCAAGCCAACACCATTAGTCAATCGATGTTAAAGACCTTTGCCTGGAACGAAACGTACACGGGTATTGGGATTGCCATTTTGACGGGCTTAGTGATTTTCGGGGGTTTAACCCGCATTTCCAAAGTGGTGGCCTTAATTGTGCCGTTCATGGCGGGGGCTTACTTAATTGTGGCCATTGTCGTGATGGTGATGAATGCAGGTCAGATCCCGACCGTGTTAGTGACGATCGTCAAGAGCGCGTTTGGTTTTGATCCAGTGATGGGCGCGGCCTTAGGCGTGGCGATGATGACCGGGATTAAGCGTGGCTTGTTCTCCAACGAAGCAGGTATGGGTTCGGTACCGAACGCGGCGGCGACGGCGGATGCAACCCACCCGGTCAAGCAAGGTTTAGTGCAGAGCTTTGGTGTTTACTTTGACACGTTCTTAGTGTGCACGGCCTCGGCCATGTTAGTGCTCTTAACCCCTGGGTTAGTGGACTTAAAGGCTCAGGGGATCACGGGGATTGCCTTAGTGCAGACGGGCTTAGAATCCCAGTTAGGTCATTGGACGAACTACTTCATCACCTTAGTGGTTTTATTCTTCGCCTTTAGTTCGATCATTGGGAACTACTTCTATGGCGAAATCAACATGGACTTCATCAGCAAGCGTAAGATTGCGCTTTGGATTTTCCGCGCGGCGGTGGTCTTGATGGTCTTTGTGGGTTCGGTGGCGAAGTTAAGCTTTGTGTGGGACCTCGCTGACTTGTTCATGGCCTTGATGGCGATTGTGAACTTAGTGGCGATCACGCTCTTAGGTCGTGTGGCTTTCATTGCCTTAAACGACTACTTAAAGCAGAAGAAGTCGGGCGTGGCCAATCCGGAATTTGATCCGAATTGCTTGCCGAGCCAGATGGGTGTGGTTTGTTGGCCACGCCATCGTGAAGAAGAAATCGAACAGTAATCGTTCATTCATCTTCACCTAAAAAAAGGGCAGAGTCTTACCCCAAGAGGGCACTCTGCCTTTTTTGTTATCTAAGCTAGCCGCGCCTTGGGTCATTTTAACCCCCTCTTTTGGGTGGGGTTTTTCTAGTTCTTAAGTTTTAAGTGGATCGCTGTAATTGAAAACGATAACCGCCTGTGCGGCTTAAAGTGTGTAAAAATAAACCTTACCTTTAAGGGACTGACGGAACAAAGTGGAATTGACCACGTGGACCTTAAAGGCATTCATGCCGACCGTCTGGGCCTCGATAAAACAAGTGACTCGGACGGATTTTTTTCTCGGTTCGTGTGTCATTTTCCTGTAGTTTTACCCCTAACAGCCTCTTGCACAGGGCAAGAGGTTGTTGAACAAGGATTGATTATGACTGGCAAAAATAAATGGCTCATTGCACTGTGTGCTGTCGGTATTCATATTTCGATTGGGAGTGTGTACGCCTTTAGCGTGCTCACCAAGCCATTGATGGCGCAAATGGGCTTCTCCTTAGCGGAGATTACCTGGACCTTCTCTTTAGCGATTTTATTCTTAGGGCTTTCGGCGGGCTTTTTAGGGACCGTGGTTGAAAACGTGGGTCCGAAAGTCAGCGGCTTAGTCTCGGCCTTTTTCTTCTGCACGGGTCTTTTAGGCAGTGCGTTAGCGGGGCACCAAACACTAATCCCGTACAGTCTGAGACAGTGCGGGATTTTCTTTTGCTAGTAGGAGTTGAGCCTAATTTAACTCTGAGACACTTTGTGGTAATTTGTCGCTATACACACTCCGTATGCACACCTTTTTGCACACCAAACAGATTCGCTAATTTTTTAGTGTGCATAGACCTCACACAGGCGATAACCAATAGGGATTGAGAGGAGTGCCGACCTCAAACAGAAAGGGAAAAAACGATAAGGGTTAATCATGCCAAAGGTAGCTAAGGAATTAACAGTTAAAGAAGTTCAAGCCTTCATAAAAACGAAACTCAAGAACGGCGAAGTAAAGGAAAAACGGGCGGGCGGAGTTTCAGGGCTTGTATTGCGAGTTCGTGGGGGGCTAAACGGGGCGAACTCTGTTTCATGGTTGCTAATTTATGACCGTGGGAAGGGGGTTCTTTTAGGTTCTTATCCTGATTTATCCCTATCAGAAGCGAGGGACAAGGCGAGGTTTATCAAACAGCAATACAAAGAAGGTGAAGACCCAAAACAGATAATAAAGCCCGTTAATAAGAAACCAGTGGAAACCTACACTTTTGGGGAGTTAATTTATGAATGGACTAATTGGAAGGTTGAAACTAAGGGCTGGACTAGTGACGGGGCGGCTAAGCGTGAGTTCAATCGCTTTAAAAAGAATTTCTGTTTTGTTTGGAATACAGACATTACAGAGGTTACTACTAAAGATATTTTCAAGTGCTTAAGCCCGATATGGCGCGATAAGACCGAAACAAGCAACCGTTTATTAGACTTTGGGTATCAGTTCTTTATATGGGTTAAGGAATACAAAGGGTTAAGGACGGACAACCCTGTAGATAAGGAAGTATTAAAACTATGGCTACCACCTGAAAGCGCTAGAAAAGCCCCTGAAAACCACCCGTATATATCGCCTGAAAGAATCCCTAGTCTGATTAAGGCGATTTGGGAATTTCAGAGCGAACAAGCCTTTTGTTTGATCGCCTCTATATCTGTCTCTTATACACATCTGACGCTGCCGATGATATGCA
>CAMYAA010000294.1 GCA_947253615.1 uncultured Sutterellaceae bacterium | reverse complement strand
GAGATCTAGTACGGTCTCGTGGGCTCGGAGATGTGTATAAGAGACAGAATAAAGACCACGTCGACCTTGGCTTGCGTGATGGGCAGATTGGGCGTTAAGGCCATGTAGTCCAAACTCTTTTGCGCCGAGCCAGCTGTGATGGCGTCAGGCATGTGTTTCGGATCGGGAATGGTGTCGTTAATCGTGCAGACTTCGCCCGGGTTCGTGCCCCACGTGACGTAGGGCACTAAACGATCGCCCTCGATCGTAATTTCCGCATCAAACTTCGCGTCCGGATCCGTCTTTAACGTCTTCCAGTATTGGAGGGCTTCTTCCCAATCGTCCCCTTCTGGTGCAAAAGGGCGCCCCTTTAAGTACGCAAAAGTGGTTTCGTCGGGCGCAATAATCCCGGCTTTGGCCCCCATTTCAATGGCCATGTTCGAGAGCGTCATGCGTCCTTCCATGGAGAGCGCTTCAATGCCTGGGCCCGCAAATTCAACGGCGTAGCCCGTGCCACCGGCGGTAGTGAGTTTGCCCGCAATCGCCAAAATTAAATCTTTGGCATAGACGCCTGCGCGGAGCTTTCCCGAGACCCAAATACGCATGGTTTTGAGGCGTTGTTGCTTCAAGGTTTGCGTGGCCATGACGTGTTCCACTTCACTCGTGCCAATCCCAAAGGCCAACGCCCCAAAGGCCCCATGGGTGGCCGTGTGCGAGTCCCCGCAAACGAGCGTGGTCCCCGGGAGCGTAAAGCCCGTTTGCGGCCCAATGATGTGGACAATCCCTTGGCCCGGATGGCTCATCCCGAAGAGCGTCACGCCAAAGTCTTCACAGTTTTTCTTTAACGCTTGGATTTGACGTTGGGCCATGGTGGAGCACGCCATTAAACTCGGGGACTTTGTTGAAATATCATGGTCCATCGTGGCGAGCATTAAGTCGGGACGACGTAACGGACGGTGATTTTCGCGTAAGCCCGCAAAGGCTTGGGGGCTTGTAACTTCATGAATGAGCTGTCGATCGATGTATAAGAGAGGCAATTCGCCTGGCTTTTCCATGACCACATGAGCGTCAAACAGTTTTTCATAGAGGGTCTTTCCGCTCATTTTTACACTCCTTCGCGAATGGCTTGGGCAATCGCTTCGCCCATGGCTTGGGTTCCAATGATCGTCGCCTCGGGCATGGCCGCTTTTAAGTCGCCCGTGATACGCCCTGAGGCGAGTACGGCACGCACGGCGCGCTCGATGGCGTCGGCGGCTTCGATTTCATTAAAGCTAATGCGAAGCATCATCGCGGCCGAGAGAATTTGGGCAATCGGGTTGGCAATGTTTTTCCCCGCAATATCAGGGGCCGAGCCGCCCGCAGGTTCATAGAGCCCAAAGCCGCCCGCGGTATTGGAGGCCGAAGGTAACATCCCCATGGAGCCCGCGATCATGGCGCACTCGTCCGAGAGAATGTCCCCAAACATATTGGAGGTGAGAATCACGTCAAAGAAGCTCGGCTGGCGAATGAGTTGCATCGTGGCGTTATCGATGTACATATGGTCGAGCGTGACGTCGGGATAGTCGCGAGCGACTTCGGTTACGACTTCGCGCCAGAGTTTCGAACTCGCTAAGACGTTGGATTTGTCCACGCTCGTGACGTGCGAACGACGTAAGCGGGCGAGCTCAAACGCGGTTTTGGCAATGCGTTGGATTTCAGCGCGCGAATACACTTCGGTGTCCCAAGCGCGATCCCCATCAGTGCCTTTGGGCGTACCAAAGTAAATGCCCCCGGTGAGTTCACGAACGACTAAGGCATCAAAGCCCGCGGCCGCAATATCGGCGCGCAGCGGACAGAGGGCTTCGAGCCCTGGGAAGATTTGCGCGGGACGCAGATTCGCAAAGAGTTCGTAGCGCTTACGCAGCGGTAAGAGGGCACCCACTTCCGGACGCTTTTCGTGCGGGAGATGGTCCCACTGAGGGCCACCTACCGAGCCAAAGAGAATGGCTTGATTGCGGTCGCACACCGCTAAGGTCTTTTCAGGGAGGGGTTCACCCACGGCGTCGATCGCTGCCCCACCCACGAGGGCTTCTTCGCGTTCAATCGTTAAGTCAAAGCGATCTTCAATGGCGTCTAAAACGCTATAGGTCGCGCGCATAATTTCGGGGCCAATACCGTCACCAGGGAGAACGGCAATGTGAAGTGTTTTGGTCATGATGGTCCTTTGTTGGTCTTAAATTCGTTGGGGGGAGGGGCGTTTTCGAGGGAAGGGCCGGGGCCCATCCCTTGCTTTCCTCGCTCCTCGTAATAGGGGTAAAGCGGCGGGTTAAACGGCCGTCGATGTGGCTTTCGCGGCTTTCTTCGAGGCTTTTTGCGCTTCACGCTTAATGCGTTTAGCGCGCTCAATGTTGTTTAACGCATGAATAAGGGCGAGGGCCGAGGCTTCAATGACGTCCGTCGAAAGACCCGTCCCGTGGAAGATACGGCCTTCGTGATTCACGGTGACGTTCACTTCCCCGAGGGCATTCATCCCCGCGCCATTGGCACTAATGGTGTAACTCGTCAGTTCGCAACGCGTCCCTGTGAGGTGAGTGATGGCGTTATAGACCGCGTCCACAGGTCCGTTACCACTCGAGGTTTCTAAGCGAGAGCGCTTCCACGCACGAATACGAACACTCGCGGTCGGAATCGTTTGCTTGTCCCCACACATTACATTGAGGGTTTCGAGTTCGTAGGCTTTATCCTCGTCATCGTCGAACTTGCCTGTCTCTTATACACATCTCCGAGCCCACGAGACCGTACTAGAACTCGTA
>CAMYAA010000293.1 GCA_947253615.1 uncultured Sutterellaceae bacterium | reverse complement strand
TCTACACACTGCATATCGTCGGCAGCGTCAGATGTGTATAAGAGACAGTCATTACGCTGTTGGTATTCCGTGCTCGAGAGCTCTTCAAAACGAGCTAAACGCGCCTTGGACTTGGCCTGACGACCCTTGGGATTCTGACGAACCCATTCCAATTCGTGCTTAATCGCTTTCATGCGCGCGTCTTCTTGACGCTTTTCAATCTCTAAACGCTTTTCTTTCTGGTCAAGCCACGTGGAATAATTCCCCTTCCAAGGAATCCCTTCCCCACGGTCCAACTCTAAAATCCACTCGGCCGCATTGTCTAAGAAGTAACGGTCATGGGTCACCGCCACCACGGTGCCCGGGAAGCGATGTAAGAATTGCTCTAACCACTCAACACTTTCCGCGTCCAAGTGGTTCGTCGGTTCGTCCAAGAGCAACATATCAGGACGCGAAAGCAACAAGCGACAAAGCGCCACACGACGCTTTTCACCGCCCGACAAGTGCCCAATCTTGGCGTCCCAAGGCGGTAAACGTAATGCGTCAGCCGCAATTTCCATTTGCGTTTCGGCATTCGTACCCGAGGCCGCAATAATAGCTTCTAAACGCGCCTGCTCCGCCGCTAAGGCATCAAAGTCAGCGTCTGGATCCGCATAGGCGGCATAGACGGCATCGAGCTGCTCTTGGGCTTTCATCACTTCGCCCATGCCTTCTTCCACCGCTTCACGCACGGTGTGCTCAGGATTTAACTGCGGCTCTTGGGGTAAATAGCCAATATTGATCCCCTTCATCGGGATGGCTTCCCCTTCAATGTCGGTATCTAAACCAGCCATGATTTTTAACAACGTGGACTTACCCGCCCCGTTGAGACCCAACACCCCAATCTTGGCGCCTGGGAAAAAGGAAAGAGAAATATCTCGAAGAATTTGACGTTTCGGTGGGACAATCTTACCCACACGATTCATCGTAAAGACATACTGTGCCATTGTTCTTTAAAGTGATGATAAATCGAAGTAAAAAAAGGAAAACCAACACACTCAAGGCCCATCCTTGAGCGGCTGTTTCAAAGCGCCCTCATTTTAGACGAGAATCTCCTCGAACTGGGAAAAAACCCTAGGGAGAATTGTGTCGAGAGAAGGCTGCGCCGATCTGAAATGCCCATAAAAAAAACGATCCTTACCAATCGGGGAAGCCCCCTCAAGTAAGGATCGATCCTTATGCGAGTTCGCTCACGCGAACAAACGCACGTTTTTCTCGGTGCGAATGAAACCCTTAGGGCATCACTAAGCCGCCACCCTGATTGGAGGACGGGGGCGCTTGGAACCCAGGCATGCCCGGGGTCACAATCTTCGTCGCGGCTTCTTCTTGAGCCTGACGAATACGTTCAATCGTTTCACGAATGCCATTCTTCGTGGCTTCGCCATACATCGACACGGCTTCAGCGACCGACTTGGCCGGAATTTCAAACGAAATCGGCAATGGGCCCATCTGCGGTCATAATCTGTGCTTCACCCACAAAAATCTGAGGACGAGCGCTGTCGAGCTGACCATCAGGCAAAATCGGCGTTAAAACACGAATCGTCCCAACCTTGCGGTCCGTCACGATTTCTTCAGAATAAAGATTGGCTGCATCCATATCAGCCTTAATGTTTTCAAGCGGATTTTGTTCCGTCATCTTGGTCTCCAAAAAAGAGTAATTAATCCCGTCAAAGCGCCCTGACCCAAGAGCTCACCCTCGGGTCACGCCAACGAATCTCACCATCATAGCAAAGAGCGCACGCGCGTCCTCGATTAACGATAGACCATCACGGGAATATGTGAATTCGTCAAAACTTTCTGCGTTTCGGAACCTAAGAGCACCGCCGCCAAACCTTTGCGACCATGACTGGCCATGAACACAATGTCACAATCATTACGCTTGGCTTGATCAATGATGGCCTCACCCGGCGAAAAACTCTTCACCATCGTGGTCGTCGCCACTACCCCTAAATCTTC
Source organism: uncultured Sutterellaceae bacterium (assembly GCA_947253615.1). Classification (GTDB taxonomy): domain Bacteria; phylum Pseudomonadota; class Gammaproteobacteria; order Burkholderiales; family Burkholderiaceae_F; genus Sutterella. Next base: position 797 of record CAMYAA010000293.1, on the reverse strand, counting down.
AGCTAATTTGCGGGCAGCATTTAAACGTTCTTGAGCCTCAGAACTCATACGATCTTCGTACTGTTCAATCGACTCGGGACGATACTCCGATAAGTTCGTATAGGAATAAGGTTCAGTGACGGTCGTAATCACTAACGTCGCGCCTAAGGGCTTGGCAAAGCGAGCTGCCCCTTCTACCGCCTTATTCGAGAGTTCGGATCCATCGGTCAGAACTAAAATACGCTTAAACATGTTCTTTCCTTTTTCTTATAGAGGGAGGAAGTGGTTTCCTCACACTGATTCTCTCATTTTACGACGATTGAGCCACTCGAGTGACAATCCCGTTAATCGCCAATGACGCTAAACGTAAACCACACGATGCCGTCACGACCATCGCCGAGCCAAAACCCACGCGTTCTTCAGGACGCGCACCAATCGCCGTTAAACTATCCACCCCCGGTTGACGTAACGGTTGATCGGAATACACACACGCAATCCCGAAGCGACGACTCTTCCCGTTGGCATTCCCACGAGGGAAGCCATGTTCACGACGTAAGGCCGTACGAATCTTCGCTAAGAGCGGATCGCCTTTCACAAGCGCTAAATCACTCACCGTTAATACGCCAGGATCCGTGCGAGCCGCTGCTCCACCGGAGACCACAATCGTTAAACCTAAACGATGTGCCCCCGCAATTAAAGCCGTCTTGCCGCGCAAATCATCAATGCAGTCGAGCACATAGTCCGCGTCTTTGGGTAAGAGCGACTCCACATTCTCAGCATTAACAAAGGCTGTGACGGCCGTCACCTCGCAATCAGGG
>CAMYAA010000292.1 GCA_947253615.1 uncultured Sutterellaceae bacterium | reverse complement strand
ATCAATCACACTGTGAACGCGAGCAAGTGGCGTGAGCTGAGGATTCTCGGAGACCACAAAAAGGGGCATCGTGAGGCCACGCGACTCCAGGGTTTCAAGGAGCGCCAGGGTAAGGTCAGCTTCTTCAAGAAGCAGGGCACCCACATCCGTGAAGTCGGTTTCACCAAGACGAACGACGTCACGATCGAGTGGATAAACATGGCAAAGCGAGTCACTCGCACAAACTTTTAATTTCAACATAGGGGAACGCTCCCAAGGAGAAGGATTCAAAGGCTAGAAAAAGGGATGAAGGAGAAAAGGTTGGGACGACAAAAGCCCAAGCTTTCACCGTGCCGATTTTCAAGCGGCCTTGGACGAAAAGACTTGAAAGTGAAAACACGATCGACAGGCGTAACACGTCAAGTGACGTGTACGACGAATCCCTCGATTGTGAAGCGTGTGAAAGAGTGCCATCATGCGACGGATCCTCAAAAAAGTCTTTAGGGGTTGGATGGACTCACGGTCGGTGGTGCACGAGCGCTAACGAGCGTCGCGCTTCTGAAGCCACATTGTAGAGGAACTCAAAAGAAAACGCGGGGGTTCAAGTTCGGAAAACTTCAACCCCCGCGATCCATTCATGGTTTTAGTGGACTTGGCGATTAACTCGCGAGCAAGGCACTATTCATCTTTCGTAAATCGGTATCCACGAGCTTTGCGACGCAGGAGTCACTCCAGACGTTTAAGCTCGTTTCAATCATGTCGATCACGGCATAGAAGGGGAGAATGATCCCCATGAGAAGAATCGGCACATTCATCCCCGCTAAGAGCGAGGCGGCTAAGAAGAAGCACCCCATGGGGACGCCTGCATTCCCGACGGCAGCTACGGTCGAGACCAGAATCCAGGTCACCACCATCATGCCCGTGATTTCAATGCCCGCATTTTGCATTAAGTAAAGCACCGTCACGCAAATGAAGGCAGCGCACCCGTTCATGTTAATCGTGGTGCACACGGGTAATACAAAACCAGCCACTTTGTTGTGGACCTTGGCATTGACTTCACTGCAACGCATCGTCACGGGTAAGGTCCCCGCGGAGGACTTTGAGAAGAAGGCAATCATGAGCGCCGGGAACATCGCGGCAAAGGTCGCAAAGGGATTGATCCCACGACTCCACAAAATGAGCGGCAAGATGATAAACATCTGAATGAGGTTTGCCGAGACAATCGTCACGAAGTACGTGCCTAAGCCCGAAAACTCAATGCCTTGTTGCATTTCAATAAAGAGCCCGGAGATAAACCCAAAGATCCCTAAGGGTAAAACGCGAATTAAGGCACGAACCAAAATAAAGAGGACACCTTGAACGCCTTCAAAGAAACTCACCAAGACGTTTTGCTCGGCCGAGTTTTGCGGTAACTTCGAAATGCCTAAGCCCACAGCCACGGCAATGAGTAAGACCGAGAGGACGTTCGCGGTTGAAAAGGGCGTAATAAAGTTGTCAGGAATGACGCTCTTGACATACTCGAGGTAGGAGTGCTGCGTGGCAGCGGGTAAGTCCACGGGGGCCACGGCACCCACGTTTTGTGGCGCCAACCACAAAAAGAGCATCGCCGCGAGCGTGGCGGAAATCACCGTCGTCGTGAGCGTATAAAAGAGCGTACGGCTAAAAATACGGCCCGATTCACGTGAGCTCGATAATTTCGAGAGCGTCGTAATCAACGTGACCGCAATTAACGGAATCGCCACAAACTTAAATAGTTTGATGAAGACCGTACTGATGAAATCGGAAAGTTCATGCGTGAGGGTGTTGCCCCATAAACCGTTGGCAACCCCAAGCACAATCGCGAGGGTATAAAAAAAGATCGCTCCTTTATTGAGCGACGCATTGGGAGAGGAGGTCATTGTTTTTGTTCCAACCAAAAATGATCCACTAACTATACCTTACTCAGACAAGGCATGTCGTTTCGTTAAGAAGGACTATTAACTTGTTCCTACGTAAAAGATGGGTCTTTTGACTTCACGAAAACGAGAAAATTTGTTAATCTAGGGTGGTTAAGGGTTTTCCCTGCAGAAAACTTTTTCGTTTTCCATATTTTGCTACCCGCCTTCTCTGACTATGCTGCGCCCAACTGCTTTTATGAAAAAACTCAAACGTTCTGCTCTGTGGGCGGGGTTATTTTCCTGTGTTTTTGGCCTGGGAATGAGTCAGGTGAATGCCAAACCGGTCGTCTACCACTATGACGTGGTGGTCATTGGGGCTGGGGCTGCAGGTTTAACGGCAGCGGTCTCCGCGGCCGAGCACGGCGCTTCGGTCATGGTCATTGAAAAAATGCCGACCGTGGGTGGCAATTCCGTTCTTAGCGCGGGTTATATGCTCGCGCCCATCACGCAAAAGAATACCCCTGAAAAGGGAATCTACACGCCTCAACTTCAAGCCCAAGAAGAAACGCAATTGCGTGACATGATTGTCACGGAAGGCCAAGGGGCCAACGATCCGTTGTTGGTGAAGACCTTGGTGGCGCGCTCGGGTAAGGCCATTGATTGGTTGCGTCGCCTCGGGGCGGATTTAGTTCGCGACTCCAACGATTTCCCTTTGCGTGTGCAATCCCAGAGCACCTTAATGGTCGGGGAAGAAGTCGTTAAGACTTTACTTCAAGACGCTGAAACGCTGCGTATTCCCATTCAAACCCAAGCTCGTGTGAGTCGTTTACTCATTGATGATCAAGGGCGTGTGACCGGGGTTTCTGTGATCACGGGTCGAGGTCGTCAATATGATGTGGCAGCGCACAGTGTGATTATTG
>CAMYAA010000291.1 GCA_947253615.1 uncultured Sutterellaceae bacterium | reverse complement strand
GCCTCGCGATTGCGAGGCTTTTTTAATGGGCGCGTATTGCTTTTGTAATAGAATATATAAAACGATTTTCTAAAACTGTTAATTTTTAATTATAAGGAAAACCACTATGAAGAAATTAACCTCGCTTGCAACGGTTCTTGCGGGAACCGCCATCCTCGCGGGCTGTACTTTAGCCCCTCACGTGACGGATAAAACGACGGCTGACGATTTAACGTGGCCGAAGGTAGATCAGCGTATGGAACGCTTGGATGCCAAACCCGACAATATTGCGCAGTTGCGCCTCGGGATGCACAAGGATCAGCTCTACTCGTTAGTGGGCGTTCCTCAAGTGACGCACGGTTGGGTCTCCCCCGTGTGGGACTACACCTTAAACTTCGAAACGAAGGATCAAGGCGTGGTTCAGTGCCAGTTAAAGGTGCTCTTTGATCAAACCAATCACGTGACGCACTACTTCTGGAAGCCCGTGACCCCGTACGAAGGGGCCTGCCCGGTTCAGAAGTAAGACCCTTGGGTCTTTAGAGCGAGCTCTCGGCCCTCTCCTTAGGGGACGTCGAGAGCTCTTTTTTGCCTCGTTCATACGAGGCTCACGCGCCTTGAGTACAATGAGGTGTGAACGGTTTCCTTTTTCTCCTTTCCGCCTTCGAGCACCATCATGACGACGAATACTCCCGAGCTTCTTTATAGCCGCTATATGGCGGTTTTGAATCGATTGGATCAAGCCAAGCGTGAGGCCCATCGTGAAGGGGAGGCGGTGACGCTCATTGCGGTCGGAAAGACCTATCCCGTGGAGGATGAGTTTGCGCTCTATCAACGCGGGGTGCGCGCCTTTGGGGAAAATTACGTCCAAGAAGCCGCCGCCAAACGCGCTTGGTTTTTGGAGCACGTCCCGCTCGAGGATCAACCCGAGTGGCACTTGATCGGTCAGCTCCAATCCAATAAAACCAAAGAGGCCGCCCAATTTGATTGGGTCCATGCCGTAGATCGCGAAAAAATTGCGAAGCGACTCTCCGAGCAGCGTGTTCGTGAAACGCCTTTAAATATCTTGATTGAAGTGAATGCCGATAACGAACCCGACAAGGGCGGGGTGAGTTTTGAGGAATTACTCCCCTTGGTTTCGCGCATTCAAACACTCCCGAATCTCGCGATTCGAGGCTTAATGGCCATTCCGAATCCAAAACTTGAACCCGAAGCGCGCCGCGAAAGCCTTCTGCGCGTAAGCCAAGCGTTTAAAACCCTTCAACGCGCGTTCCCGAACTTGCCCTTAGATACCCTTTCCATGGGAATGAGTCACGACCTTGAATGGGCCGTGGAAGCGGGCTCGACCCTGATTCGAGTGGGGCAGGCTATTTTCGGTCCTCGTCAATACCCCACTCGCTAGAGTCGTTGGAAAAAATCCCGGAGTGAAGGGGACGCATCGCCCAGGCGGAGGTTCCCTTTTCTATGGATTATTTTCTTAAAGCAAAGGAATATTTTTTCTAAAAAATAGAAACCCGAGACCCCCGAAAAGGGCGTCGTGTTCTCCTTCTTTTTGAGAGGGATTCTCATCGGTTTCGCTCTCGTTAAGTGCTTCTGTCGCAAGCTTAGGGTTAACACTCACACCTTAAAGACTAAACCGTAATGTGTAGCGTGAACGGGTTATCTTTAGTCTCCCACTGTGTCCCGTAGGGAATCCTCAAAAACACTAATATATTTTCACGATCACATCCATAGACAAGTTGCTTTTGAATAATTTATTATCATGCACGAAGTCCTGAACTTTCCCTCTCGGGGTAGAGGAAGGGATTTCAGGAGAATGTCTTGCCTCCTAGAAGGAAGAGTCGCGGGGACCGTTTGTCGGGACTGCCGTAGGCGCCTAGTGAAGATACCTCTTGCTCAAAGGAGAGATAAATGAGCAAACCTCTTGCCTTGGCTGGGATTGCGGTCGCAACACTTTTAGCCGCCACCAGCGCACAAGCAGCCCCTACAGAAATCACTCTGTGGCATGCAATGAGTAACACCCTTGGAGATTGGGTCGCGGACTTAACCAAAGAGTTCAACGAAAAAACTCCACAATGTCATCTGACGTCCACTTACAAAGGGACGTACGATCAAACGATGTCTTCGGGGATTGCCGCACAACGTGCGCATCGCGGTCCCAACATCCTTCAAGTTTTCGAAGTCGGTACGGCCACGATGATGCACAGTAAAGGTGCGGTGGTCCCGGTCGGTTCTCTGATGAAAGAAGCCGGTTACACCTTCGATCCTCATGCTTACATCCCGGCGGTTTACGGTTACTACTCGACCGAAGACGGCTCCATGATGAGTTTCCCCTTTAACTCCTCGACGACGGTGATGTACCTCAACTTAGACCTCTTCAAGAAAGCGGGTCTTCCCACGGAATCCGATAAGCTTCCCAAGACTTGGGAACAAGTGATCAACGCGACCAAGGCGCTCAAGAAGGCGGGGGTTTCCTGCCCGATGACGACGAGTTGGATGGGTTGGACGCAGTTGGAAAGCTTCTCGACGTGGCACAATCAGTCCTTCGCAACGAAGAACAATGGCTTTGGCGGGATCGATGCTCGCTTAACCGTCAACGATCCGCTCTTTGTACGTCATATGACGGACTTGGAAAAGATGGCCAAGGAAGGGCTCTTTGTGTATAAGGGCCGTGGCAATTTGGCGGACGCTTCTTTCTACGCAGGCGACTGCGCGATCACGATGGGCTCGTCGGGGGCACTCTCCAACATCCGTCGTAACGCGAAGTTTGAATTCTGCACCGTGCCGATGCCTTACTACGCGGATGTGCCCAACGC
>CAMYAA010000290.1 GCA_947253615.1 uncultured Sutterellaceae bacterium | reverse complement strand
CGGTCACTCTGTTCCGCGTATTATGCAAACCGCCGTGTCGACGGGGGGTGGTATTACGGTGCCGTTAACCAAGGCTTGCCGTGAAAAGGGTGTGGACATTCATATGAATGCCAAGATGGAAGACTTCGTTCAGGACAAGGATGGTCGCGTGGTCGGCTTGAAGGTTCGTGAACGTTATATCTTCCCGGAAGAAAACTCGGGCGTCATGCAGACTTACGGGGCTCGTAAGGGCGTCATTATGGCCACGGGTGGGTTCTCTCGCAACCTTTGGTTCCGTACGCAACAAGAACCGAAGATTGACGAACGCTTTGACTCCACGAACCACCCTGGTGCGACGGGCGAAGGTATGTTGAAGATGTTTGCGATCGGTGGTGCACCGGTGCAAGTGGACCAGATCCAGTTAGGGCCTTGGTCGAGTCCTGACGAAAAGGGCTTTGGCTTAGTGAGCCAATTCAATACCATTGCTGGGTTCCCGAAGGGCATTATGCTCGACGCTCGTACGGGCGAACGTTTCTGCAACGAATTAGCCGACCGTAAGGCACGTACGGACGCCATTATGGATTGTGTGGATAAGAACGGTAAGCCCGTCTATCCGATTTGCTTTACCGACAGCAAGGGCGTCGCGAAGGCTCAAACGCTTCGCAACGGCTTGAAGTACGGTGTGATCTGGAAGTTTGACACGTTAGAAGAATTAGCGCGTCACTTCAATCTTCCGGTCGACAAGGTCACGGCTCAAGTGGCTTTGTGGAATAAGTTTGTGAAAGAAGGCAAGGATGAACAGTTTGGTCGTCCTTTAGCTGTGGCTATTCCTTTGGATAAGGCCCCGTTCTACGCCGTTCACGTTTGGCCGAAGGTTCACTACTGCATGGGCGGTGTGGCCATTAGCGACAACGCTGAAGTGTTGAACGTGGAAGGCAAGAAGATTCCTGGGTTATATGCGGCTGGTGAAGTCACCGGCGGTGCTCACGGGGCTTCTCGTTTAGGTGGTTGCGCGATTGCTGACGGTTTGGTGTTCGGGCGTATTGCTGCGGACTCCGCCGTGAAAGCGCAAAGCGTCAAGCTCTAACCCCAACTCAAAGGAATTCAAAATGATGTTTAAATCCGCAAACCTTCTTACGGGCTTGGCCGCGAGTGCGCTCTTAGCCCTCGTTGCTACGAGTGCTATGGCTAATATGCCCACCAAGCATAAATTCGATTGTGCCACGTGCCACCAACAGCAAAACGCAGTGGCGGGTAACGCCTTTGTGTTACCGCCCTCGAAGACCTGTATCCAGTGTCACGGCACGATGGAACAGTTGGCTGAAAAGACCAAACCGGCGGATCCGCATGATCCTAACCCGCATGCCTCGCACCACTATGGCCCGAACATGGAATGTACCGCTTGCCATGCGGAACATAAGCCGAGCCATGTCGCTTGCAATAACTGCCACGACTTCAAGTTTAAGCAGATTCGCTAAGCACTGAGTTTGTCGCTCTGGATCCCAGAGGGAAGAATGCTTCCCTCTTGAGCGATTAACCTTAAGAGGGATCGGCGGATAAACGTGCCGCCGATCCCACTTCAAAAAAAACGCCCACTCCTAACGGAGTTCGCTTCCACCCCCGCATGAACCTTTGGTGTTCTCTTTTTTTACGGGGAATTCTCAATGGCTTTTAATTTGGCTTTTTAATTTAGCCTTATAAAGCCTAGGGACTTTTTAAAGACTCGTTTCTTTGGCAATTAATGAGGTTTAATTCTCGTTGGTTTTTAAAGAGGAGAGCGTTCCTTAAGAAAAGTCTTGTGCGTTTGAAGCGCGTTGAGGTTTTTCGGGGTGAATCAGGCGTGGTCGGGATCAGAAATAACCCAACCCAAGAGGGGAGAGAGGGCCAACAGAAGAGCTCCACGACCCCTCGACCAAGGAAAATTCAAAATGATGAAATCCGTGTTAAAAGTTTCTGCGCTCGTTAGCGTGATGTGTGCTTGTGGTTTGGCCAACGCCACGGTCGTCTTGGATGGCTCGTCGCTCACGTTAAGCCAGGCCTGGTCGGTGGCCGAAGGCAAAGAAGACGTGAAGATTGCGCCCGCGGCCATGCAGCACGTGGCTGACTCCTATCAATTGGTGTTAGAAGCCGCCGCTTCGGGTAAGCCCGTGTACGGCTTGACCGTGGGGGTTGGCTTAAACAAGGACCGCAAACTTTTCACGGCCGATGGGAAGCTCACCCCGGAAGTGTTAGCGGCCTCTCAAGCCTTTAACTACAATGCGTTGCGTGCGCACTCGGCGGGTTTAGGGCAACCTGTCCCGAAGGTGTTAACGCGTTTGGCCATGGTCGTGCGTTTAAATACGTTATTGACGGGTCGTTCGGGCGCTCAACCCCGTGTGGCAGAACTCTATCGTGACTTCTTGAATAAGGGCATTACCCCGATTATCCCGAGCGAAGGGACCGTGGGTGAAGCCGACATTTTGTTAGCGAGCCATGTGGGTTCAGTGATGATTGGTGAATGGCGTGCGCTCTATAACGGTAAAGTCGTTTCTGGCGCTCAAGCGTTAAAAGAAGCCGGCATCAAGCCATTAGTCCCGTCGGGCAAAGATGCGTTAGCCATTTTGTCGAACAACTCGGTGGCCGTCGCTTATGCGATTGAAGCGGCCCGCAATGCGCAGAAAGTGATTCAAATCACCCCGAGCGTGTATGGGTTAAGTTTAGAAGCGTTAAATGGCAACATTGCCCCGATTTTGCCCCAGACTATTGCTTCGCGTCCGTTCCCTGGGTTAAAGGAAGCCGCAGGTGAATTGCGTCAAGCCTTAAAGGGCTCCTACGTCTTTGATC
>CAMYAA010000289.1 GCA_947253615.1 uncultured Sutterellaceae bacterium | reverse complement strand
GCAGCGTCAGATGTGTATAAGAGACAGAGCTACACGATTGCTGGGTCCTTAGAGGACGTTCCTAACGTGGATATTACTGAAGGCTACAATCCGATCTTCCAACGTATAAGCATCCGTGGCGCCAGTGACAGACAAACAATCTATCTTATTGACGGTGCCCGTCAAGACAACAGTTCTTTCCTCGGTAATAATCCATTTCCACTTCAAATCGATCCATCAATAGTCAAGCAAATTGAAGTCCGAAAAGGCGCTAGCTCATCCCTATATGGCGACCGAGGCATTGGTGGCGTAATCGCTGTCACAACAAAATCAATCAATGACCTACTCCCCGCAGATCGAAATTTTGGTGCACGCATTACTGGAAGTACCAATAGCGCACTCCATGGTCGTCAGTATGGCGTTTGGGGTTATGGACGTGAAAACAACTGGAGTGTAATCGTCGGAACCAACCATCGTACATCTCACGACGTTAAAAATAGCTTAGGAAAAATCGACACAACAAAATACCATAGCAATTCAGGTTTATTCAAAATTGGCTATGAATTAAATCCTGACACCAAAGCCGAACTCGGAATTTTTTATGATAAAAGCAAATATGATGACCCTGAATTGCCTGCGAAGTATCGTGACGATCAACTGCGTCTAGTCTTAAAGGGAGATCATCAGTGGAATAATTCTTTGAATTCTTCTCTTACTCTCCAATATGAGCAACTAAACAATTACATGGATCAAATACTTAAATTTCCACCAAATGCACTCGATAAAACCAAAGACAAATACCGCAGTATCAATGGTTCTTTAGTCAATACCATCAAGGGAAATTGGTTAGGTCGTCATGAAGCAACTGTAGGTATAGATTTTTCCTTTCAACATCAAAAAGGCCTAACTTACGGTCCTCGTCGCAATGGACCTGCTCTGGGCTCAACTTTCATTGATGACGCTCAACGTCCAAATGCCAAGGCAACAGATATCGGTATTTTTGCCCAGGATGACTGGTCACTTAACCACTACGTCACACTAACTCCTTCTTTACGATTTACCTCATACCAACGTCATGTAATTAAGGGGAATGGGTCAAATACCTCTGACTCTTCCCTGACGCCAAGTCTTATCGTCAGTTTACATCCCGTGAAGCCATTAACTTTGTGGGCAGGATATCATGAAGGCTTCCGAGCACCAATAATGGATGAACTCTATACATCCTTCCCTAAGTTTTTACCTTTTATCGTCCATCCCAACCCCAATCTCAAACCTGAAAAATTACGTGGTTTTGAAGTTGGCGCTAAATGGCGCTCTAAAGGCTTTCTCGATGAGGATCGCCTCCAAATCTCTGCCTCCATCTTTAACGATCGATTAAAAGATGCGATTTCGATTATTGATTGGGAAGACGAAAACGAAATACCGCACTATCAAACCCAAAATACAAATCGAGCTAAAAAAATCGGCGGTGAATTATCGATTCACTATCTCTACAAAGGCTTAGATACCCAGTTAAGTTATGGCAAGATTCGTATGACCGATCTGGATAAACATAAAGTTGACACCAGTATTACCCCGTCGTCTATTCATTGGAAGATTGGATACCATTACACGCCATGGAATATTTATCCATGGTATCGATTCAATTGGTATGAAGGGAACAAAAAGTACAGTACTAAAAACCCATACAAAGGAAAGAGCTTCTCTACGAGTTCTATTGGTTTTGATTGGCATCCAGAATTTGGACATGGGCATGGCCTCAATGTTGAATTCGCTGTCCATAATCTCTTCGGCAAAAAATATGTTCATGCCAACGGCGATACAGGGCTAGCTCGCTCCTATATCTTACGCGTCACTGGCATTTTCTAAACAACTCTAAAATAGCCCAAAGCCTCGGAACCCTTCATTCCGAGGCTTTTCCATAGCGTCAGCGCACTACCAACTGCCAAACTCCTCACCGTAGGACGAATGGTTTAAGTCCGAAGCCACTTCCTTCGACGTCTTCTCGCTCGACGAACTCGCCGTCGTGACCGGCACGTCAAATATCTCATCAAACGTTTTCGTGCGAGTGCGCACACGTGGCATCATCAGCACGAGGCTTCCAAAATCTCTTGGAGCATCATCACCATAATCTTTGTGAAACATGTAAGTCAGATCAACGCTTCGAACCCAGGCCACACTCCCATTCTCGAACTCAACCTTGTACATGACCCACGTGCGTTCATCATCAAACCACATCCCAAACTCACACATATACACACGCTCACCGGGCCTCGCCACTAGGCGTTTTCCATCGGGCAAATTCACCATAAAGGGCGTGTAACCCTTCCTGCCTTTGGACGAAAAACGCTTCTTCTGACAAGCAATATTGCGCTCCAAGAGTATCTCATAGGCCTTTAGGCCTTCTTTATATAGCTTTGCTTCATACGGATCCGTAAAGAACGAAGGATCTTTCTCTAGCAAATGGCGACGCTTGGCGAAGGTCTCTAAGCTCATGAATTCATGACGACGATCGTCAATCGCCAGGAATTTCTCGTGCCGTTTGTCCATATGTAGGCCACTGATAATGAACCTATAAATATGCTCGGCCCAGGTAGTATCCAAGTCTTTTAAACGCGACCAACCCCATACATTCATCTTTTGAAAGTACTTCAAATACTCGTGATTACTCGTTTTGAGTGACTCGGTAGGAACGCGCTTTGATTCAAAACACAGAAAGGTTTTACCCCCTTCGATATCGAATTCAAGAAAGCGCTCCCCAGCACGCGTACGCTCCTGTCTCTTATACACATCTGACGCTGCCGACGATATGCAGTGTGTAGATC
>CAMYAA010000288.1 GCA_947253615.1 uncultured Sutterellaceae bacterium | reverse complement strand
TTTTGCATAGGCCATTTGCGTCGAGAAAGAGGTCAAGGGGATGCGAGCAGGAGAGTCAGCGGCCACTTTTTTAATGACCTGAGAGTCGGTCATGATCAGTTTAGGATCATGCTTGAGCTCTTCTAACGTTTCCTTCACACGGTCTTCCTGAATCACAATGCATTTAGCCCCTTGGTCGAGCAATTCTCGGATGGCTTGCACTTGCGGAAGAATGAGTCGTCCTTTTGGAGCCCCTGTATCGATAGGGACCACGAGAAGAACAGTGTCGCCTGCATTGACTAAGTCGCCTACGAGTGGAGCATCAGGCTCACAGAATTGATCTAAGGCACTGATAATGGCCTGGCGCAAGGAGTCAATCCCAACCTTGTCTTTGGCGGCAGTTTGAATGACTGGGTGACCAAAGGCTTGAAGTTCTTGAATGAGTGCGTCAGACGGAGGGTCGATATCAATTTGATTGACCACGATTAACGCAGGGATGTTTAACGTTTTAACCTTCGCGAGGAGATCTTTTTCGTAATGATCAAAGCTCGAGGCCTTGAGCACAATAATGGCTAAATCCATCCATTCAAGGACGGACAAGGAACGTTTAACACGTTCTTTCCCTAAAGCATCAACATCGTCAATACCTGCCGTGTCGATATATACGACGGGACCAATAGGCGAGAGCTCCGCTGATTTTTCAACGGGGTCTGTCGTGGTTCCAGGCACACTCGAAACGATGGAAATCGCTTGATTCGTGAGTGCGTTGATCATAGAACTTTTCCCGGCATTACGTTTGCCGAAAAAGCCGATATGAAGACGAAGTCCTTTAGGGGTACCAAGCATAAAAGCCACTTATGTAGGTTAATGTTTAATGGAGCAATATTACCGAGCTGTGACGGAAAACCAATACATCAATAGAGTTAGTTTTTGTTCCGATTTGTGAGCTTGGATAATCAAAAGGCCAGAAAAGTTTTCACTTGTCTGGCCTTGGAAATCTAGTTAAAAGACTAGATTACTTTTCTTCGTTGGTACGAACAACATCACGTTCGAACCAGATCGGGGAATGGTGTTCAGCAGCGTGTACGGAGATCGTACCCGGGCCAAAGCGCCAAATACCCTTGAAGTGTTCCATCGAGAGGAGAGCCAACGGGATGTGAGCGCCGACGACCATTAAGGAGCAGATGATGGAGCCCCAAACATGGAAGTAGAACATCCACATGAAGACCATTTTGCCCATTAAAGGAGCACCGAGCCAAAGCATCCAGCCGGTAACGGCTAAAGCCACGATCATGCCCATGAAGATGAGATAGGACATCTTCTGACCACCGTTGTAGCGGCCCTGCGGGGGAACTTCAACGGGACCAAAGGGGATCTTGAAGAAACGACGGGGATAACCACCGAAGTTGCGGAACCACTTGATCGTGTTCATGTCCCATTCCATGCAAGCCTTCATAATTAAGGCAAAACGGTCCGGGCTTAATAAAACGAACGCTAACAAGTTAAAGGTGAAGATGCCACCTAAGATCAAGTGAGCGAGCATGGCGTTTTCAGCAGCTTCCTTAGCGGGATGCATGAAGTAAACATACAAACCAGAGAACAGAAGAGCGAACCAGGTAATGGCGTTAACGCCGTGGAAAATTTTATCGGCTGCGTGGAAACGCAAGATACGATCATTACTCATGGTGATCCCCCGTTATGGAAGCGAGCATACTACGAGAATAGTAGTGCGTATGTAAGAGCTGGTGCATTTCATGATCCACCGGCTTGGTACCTAAATCCTTGTAAACCTGCATGACGGTCGGATTTTGGTGGGAACAGGCTAAACCCATCTTTTGGCAAAGAAGGTCGTCTTTGTATAAACCCGCTTGGCGAGCTTTAATGATTTCGCCACGGCGAGCAATTAAGTCGCTAATGGCGTAACCACAAACGGCGACAGCGGCGACACAAAGGCCAGTGACTTTTAAGAAACCACGACGGCCAAGGATCAACGCAGCGGGACGCTCCGCATATTCATAATTTTGAGAAAACATCTTTTTCTTCCTTACTCAAGCATCAAGCACGTAAAGGTAACGGGGTTGTGGGGTTTAACCACGCAGTACCGCTTGATTGAACAGGTTGGCCACCGCCGTTAATACAGCCGCCCGGACAGTTCATCACTTCCACGAAGTGGTAGCGATTCTTGTCAACTTGGACGCGGTTCAAGACTTCCTTGAGACCTTGGTTAGCACCGTTTACCACGCAGATGTTGATATCAACGATCTTGCCATCAAGAGCCTTGATAGGAATAGGAATCGTCGCTTCAACAATTGCATTATTGTGACCACGAACAACTTTGATGTTGCTATCGTCGAGATCTTTCCCAGAGAGAGCGAAGTAAGCCGTACGTAAAGCAGCTTCCATCACGCCACCAGAAACACCGAAGATCGTGCCAGCACCCGAGTAAATTTCGAGAGGCTTACGTTCACGAGGAGCGTTCGACTTCAAGAGCGGGTTGATACCCTTACGACGCATGAGCTCAGCAATATCACGAGCCGTTAAAGAAGCGTCGATGTCTTGGTAGGACGGCGTGTCCTTAGGAATCTTGTTGTTCGCGATAGCCCAGCGCCAGCCCGTGTTCATTTCAGGACGAGCAGCTTCGAAGATCTTGGCCGTGCAGGGGGTAACCGACACGAAGAAGATCTTACGGGGATCGCACTTGAAGATCTTTTCAGCCGCCCAGGTCTTGGCTAAAGCGCCACCCATCTGTAAGGGGGACTTGGCGGTGGAAAGATGAGGAAGAATGTCAGCATGATACGTTTCCGCATTCTTCACCCAAGCCGGACAGCAG
>CAMYAA010000287.1 GCA_947253615.1 uncultured Sutterellaceae bacterium | reverse complement strand
ACTTCATACACGCTCTCCGATTTTTCGGGCCAATAACCACAAAAAGAGCGGAGCACCAATCACACTGGTGATGACCGCCACGGGAATTTCAGCATTGGTACTTGCGCGAGCTAGGGTATCAGCCGCTAATAAAAAGAGCGCCCCCAATAACAGCGAGATCGGAAGGACACGTCGGAAGTCCCCGCCCACTAACAAGCGAGCAGCGTGCGGAATAATCAGTCCGACCCAGCCAATGAGTCCGGTCATGGAGACGGCCGAGGCCGTGATGAGGGTACTCGCGAGAATAAAGACCCAACGCAGTTGGGTAACACGAATCCCTAAGCTTTGGGCTTCGGTCTCGGAGAGACTCATTACATTAAGACGCCAGCGTAAGCTCCAGAGCACCGCTATCCCGAAGAGAATGGGGGCAAAGCCAAGCGTCAAACTGCGCCACGTGGCGCCCGTGAGACTTCCCATCATCCAGTAGACGATCCCCGGGAGTTGATCTTGAGGATCGGCCAGAATTTTGGCCAAACTAATGAGCGCGGTAAAGAGGGCACTCACGATCATGCCCGCCAAGATGAGCATTAAGAGTCCACCCGCTTTTCGAGTGCGACTCACGCTCATCACGATGATCATGGCGAGAACGCCAAAAACAAGAGCACTCCCTTGGGTTTGAGCGCCATTGCCGCCAAGGAGTAGTCCGAGAACGGCCCCAAAGGCTGAACCTGTCGCCACCCCGAGGGTGTCGGGAGCGGCCAACGGATTATTGAAAATACCCTGAAAAGTACATCCCGCGACCGAGAGGCCAGCGCCGACCAAGAGGGCCATCAAAATGCGTGGCACACGAACGTCGTAAACAATATGCGTGAGGGTGATATCGGGACTGTGGCCGGTGAGGGCCGCGATACTTTCAAGAATGCTCGCTGGATAGCGACCAAGTCCTAGCGCAAGAAGACTCGCGAGGACAATAAGAAGACTGAGCGTCACGAGAAAAAACGCGTGACGTCGTTGTAGGGCGCGACGACGCAACAGGGCGGGTGCCATAAGAAGTCCAGGGAGAAAAGCGCGTGCCCAAAGGGTCAGAGGCGACCCTTTGAGCGGCTTCATGGTGAAATTACTTCACTTGGACTTTAACGTTCGTCCCTTGGGCCCCTGCGGTGCCTGGGTTGAACATACGTTCGACGTCGGCGTTGGTGAGATCCACCCCGTAGACGTCATGGTAGTAAGCCTTGACCTTAGCGGCCATATCCACGTCCTTAAAGGCCGCTGGATAGAGGGTCTTGGCGACCCACAAGAGCGTTAAGGGCGAATCGGCCGAGGGCGTGAAGGAGCGATAAATCCCTAAAGGCATCTTATAGACTTGACCTTCTTTCACGGCCTTGATGTCCTTCCAGTCGCGACCGTCTGCTTGGCCCGAGGCCAAGGTTTGTGGCGTGGCGCCCGTGAAGTTCGTGATAAAGATCACGTCAGGATTCCACTGGTGGACTTGTTCCATGGAAACGACCGCGCTCGAGGCAGGGGCTTCGACTTCTTGAGCGACGTTAATGCCACCGGCTTTGCTAATCCAGTACTGACCAAAGAACTTCTTTCCCGAGACGATGAGGGTCTTGGGGTCCGCGCGGAAAACGACCAAGGCACGACGACGTTCGTTGGCCGGGATCTTCGCGACGCGTTCGCTCACGAGCTGTTCGATTTTGGCGGATTCCGCAATGATCTTGGCCGATTTGTCTTTAAGGTTCGGCCAGAGTTGGGCCATATCGCCCATCCAGTGTTCGTAGGTCTTTAATACGTTAAAGCCGTACTTGGTGGGGCTCACGGCAAAGGCAGGTAAGCCAGCTGCACGAAGGGCTTCTAATTGCTTTTTGTCGTTGGCTTGAACGAGCACGACGTCCGGGTGTAAAGCGCTCAACGCTTCGACATTGACGTTGCCCCCCGCGACGAAGTCGGTTTTAGCCTTTAAAACGTCCGGATAAAGGGTGCCCAACGTGCCCGTTTTGGCGGCGCTCATGCTCGCGGGGTGCATCCCCACGACGGTATTGCCCGAGCCAGTGAAGACCGTGACCGCGGAGGCCATTGGAAAGACGTTTGTGACAACAACACGCTTGACGGAGTCAGCGACGTTGACCGAGTCACCGTTGTCGTCCGTGACAACGCGTGCCATAGCCGAGGCAGAAACCAGAAGGCCACAAGCCACTAAACCGGCCGTTAACGTTTTTAAAACAGGATGGCTAAAGGATTTCATCGATGAAATCTCCCCAAAAAAGTCTTTGCAATGAAGGCTCACCGAGCCGGTAAGCCTTTCCTCATGGTTAATCCAATTGATGACGTCCATGCGCGTCTTTTTTCATGATGCGTTCCTGCTCGCGCTTCCATTCTTTTTTACTTTGGTCGGCGCGTTTTTCGAATTCGCGCTTACCGCGTGCTAAAGCCATGGAGACTTTGACGCGACCTCGGGAAAAATGAAGGTCCAGCGGGACTAAGGTATAGCCAGCACGTTCGACTTTACCGATGAGCTTACTGATTTCGCGTTTGTGCAAAAGGAGCTTGCGCGTACGGTTGGATTCGAGCGTGACATGGGTACAGACTTGGTCAGCCGGTGTCATGTGGGCGTTGCCTAAATAGACTTCACCTTCACGAATGTAAATATGGGCTTGATTAATTTGAGCGCGCCCTGCGCGAATGCTTTTAACTTCCCAGCCTTGAAGGGCAATACCTGCTTCGTATTTTTCTTCAATGGCATAGTCGTGAAAAGCACGTTTATTTTGTATTTGAGCCATGATTCAAATCTGTCTCTTATACACATCTCCGAGCCCACGAGACCGTACTAGATCTCGT
>CAMYAA010000286.1 GCA_947253615.1 uncultured Sutterellaceae bacterium | reverse complement strand
TCGGAGATGTGTATAAGAGACAGGGCGAAGCCGCTTGCTGGGACATGCACGGGTTTAACCTAAACGGTTAAACCCGTGCATGTCCCAGCAAGCGGCTTCGCCAGCAGCGAACAAGCCCTTCAAGCCAACGGATTCACCCGAGGGGTTCGTACGAATACCACCCATCGTGTAGTGCTGTGCCGGACGAACCGGGATCCATTCCTTCGTCGGGTCAACACCCATGAAGTAATGGCAGATTTCATAAACTTCACGAAGCTTATGCTTAATGTGATGTTCACCCAAGAGCGTGATGTCGAGCCAAATATGTTCACCAAAGCGGCTCTTCACACCCTTACCTTGGGCAATACGTTCTTCCATACGACGAGAAACCACGTCACGGGAAGCCAATTCTTTCTTTTCAGGTTCCACGTCAGGCATGAAGCGGTGACCATCAACGTCACGCAACAAACCACCGTCACCACGGCACCCTTCCGTCACCAAAATACCGGCCGGGAAGATCCCCGTCGGGTGGAACTGAATAGCTTCCATGTTGGACAACGGAGCCACACCCGTCTGGAGGGCCAAATCGTAACCCGTACCGTCGCAAATCCAAGCGTTGGTCGTGACACGATAAATACGGCCGGCACCACCGGTGGCAATCGCCGTTGCCTTGGAAACGTAGGCTAAGAGTTCACCCGTGATTAAGTCACGAACGACAGCACCGTAGCAGCGCTTGCCATCATGAATTAAAGAGAGGGCTTCCACACGTTCAATGACAGGAACTTGTTCAGCAATCAAACGATCCGACACGGCGTTGAGCATGGCGTGACCCGTACAGTCGGACACGTAGCACGTACGCCACTTCTTCGTCCCACCGAAGTCACGTTGGTTCATTAAACCAGCCGCTTCTTTACGTTCCGTAATCGTGACCTTTTCACCATTAATAATGACTTTACGATCACCGGGGGTGATACGACTCCATGGGCAACCCCAGGCGGCTAATTCACGCACCGCTTTCGGAGACGTATTCACAAACATACGCACCACTTCTTGGTCAGCACCCCAGTCCGAACCACGGACCGTGTCGCCAAAGTGGACGTCTTCATTGTCACCTGCACCCTTAATTACATTACCAAGCGAAGCCTGCATACCCCCCTGGGCAGCCTTGGAGTGACTACGCTTCGGAGGAACGAGTGACAAGACGATCGCATCATGGCCACGGTGCTTGGCAGCAACGGCCATACGAAGACCGGCTAAGCCGCCACCGATCACGAGCACGTCGGTGTAGATAATTTTCATTCCAGTGATCTCCTAAAGATCCATTCTTAATAGTGCATTAGTCAAGGCATCGTTCAACTAATGCGGGGTCAAACTTCATAAAAGCGTCGTTAAACGACTTTTAGGCGAATGGGACCGAGGTCCTAGGGGTTTTATACACCGCTAGTGAGTTCTACCTAGGGAAAACTCACGCCTGTTTTTCTTTCGTCAAACAATAGAGCCTCTTTACAATTCAAAGTTGGGGTAGTTATACGTATGTTTACGTACTCTTAAAAACCTTGATCGTCCTGGAGAGGCACGGAGTAATTAAACCTTTCGCATTACGCGAGCTCAGTTTAATAAATAAGTGTTACTTTTAGCATTAGTGAAACCCCTAATATGGTCGCGAATTACTTAAATTTGTTATTCCCTTTGCCTAACAAGAGTTTAAATGAGAATCCCCCGTATTTAGAGTCGTTTTGAAAGAATGCCTAAGTTTTCAAATCGCGCCAATTTTCCAAAAATATGCCGCCCAAGTGGCATTTTTAATACCCACTTGTGAGTAAAAACTAACCCACCCTTTTTTGGTCCATAGCGCCTACCCCTGTAAACCCTTGATTTTGCCAATTCGTAAGTATCTCTACTTATAAACTATAGGCAGTTAATAAAAAACTAAAATCTTTAGCCTAATAACATCTATCGATTTGAGTTTTTTGATAGAATATTCTTAGTTTTAAGGAGTTTTTCCGATGACGGCTATTACCACTAAAGCGGCTCCCGAAGCCCTCGGGCCTTACAGCCAAGCGTTCTTAACGGACGCATTGATGTTTACGTCGGGTCAATTAGGGCTCGATCCCGCCACGGGCAAGCTTCTTGAAGGCATTGAAGCGCAAGCGCGTCAAGTCTTCACGAACCTTCAACATATCTGTGAGGCCGCCGAGTGCTCCCTCAAAGACACGGTCAAGGTCACGATTTTCATGACTGACTTAGCCCACTTTGGCACCGTGAACACGTTAATGACCGAATTTTTCAGTGCTCCCTATCCGGCGCGAAGCTGTGTAGAAGTGTCTCAACTACCGAAAGGGGCGCTCATTGAAGTGGATTTGGTTGTCGCTCGGAAGTAAAGAACACTATGGCGCCCGTGTCCCCCGCTAAGAAATCCTCTGGTGTTATTAAAACACCCAAGCTCGACCCGCTCGAAAAACGACTCGAGCGACTCGGGCTCGTGCGCGACTGGGATTTTGTTTTGCATCTGCCGAGTCACTATGAGGATTTCACGCGTATTACGCCCATTGAAGAATGTCCCTTTGAGCGCACGGTCTATACCGAAGGCACAGTGATTAGCTCGGGATTGCGTCAAGGACACTCGGGGGAACGGTTTCAAGCGACCCTTCAGAGTGCGTCTGGGGAACTCTTAACGGTGCTCTTTTTGCACTTTTTCCCCTCGATTGCCAATTACTTTAAAGTGGGGCAAGCCTTACGTCTTTATGGCGTGATTAAATCCGCGCCCGCTTTCCCTGGCTCACGCTTAATGATTCCTGTCTCTTATACACATCTCCGAGCCCACGAGACCGTACTAGATC
>CAMYAA010000285.1 GCA_947253615.1 uncultured Sutterellaceae bacterium | reverse complement strand
ACTGAATACAGTTTGCAGAGTTCCAAATTTGCGTTATCTCTAAGGAAAAACAAGAAAACAACGCGATATAACCATAAAGGGTTAGGGAAATACCTTAGATAAGATCTTGTATCTATTTTAATAATTTCTTATATCATTCTGAAAAATTTTCCTCCTTTATAAGAACCCCTGATTTGAGTAGGGTTTTGAAGAGGAAATAATCCAGTTGTTAATACACAAAAAATAGGGAGATAACTCCATGGAGTTTGTCGAATTAACCCTTCTTTTCATTGTGGCTTTACTTTTATTATTTAAGCCCCAATACGAAAAGACCGCTTATTGGATCACGATGCTCACTTGGGCTGTGGTGGTCTTCATGTATCTTGGTCACACGGCGCATGCTGTGTTTAGCTATCTCAACGTATAAGGAGTGTGATGATGAGTGAAAACATGACCAACACGCCGATTACGGAACGAGATCTCAAGAAAGCAAGTTCCTGGTACTCCATCATTGCCTGGGGTGCCTTCTTAATCGTTTTATTACCGGTTGGCATTGCCAACATGGTGTTTGGCTACATCTTAGGTGACAGCCCCTGTACGCTTTGCTGGGGCCAACGTGAGTTCATGTGCTTTATCGGCATCATGGGCTTCTTCATTGTTCGCTACGGCTTCAAGCCCAAGTATTTAGCCTCGCTCTTACTCATGAGCTCGATTGGCTTATACGCTTCCTTCCGTCACGTTGCTGTGCATGCTGCTCGTGACGTTGGCCAGGGCTTTGGGATGGACGTTTTCGGCATTCACACGCAAATGTGGGCTGAAATTGTCTTCTGGTGCTCGGTTTTCTTATTGTCGATTGCGCTCTTCTTTGCGCCTCGCTTTGATGCCTTATTGGCTGAATTCCGTGGTCGTGCCTATCGCCAGTTAACGAAGTTCAATCGTATTGCTTTAGGTATTGTGGCGATCATTTTGGCCTCTAACGCTTTCCAAGCTTTCTGGGGTACGGGCTTGCCGCCTAACTGGGGTAATGGTGACCCGGTTCGCTTCTCCTTCAACTGGAAGTACAACCAGTGGACGACGGAAGGCTGGGAAGGCATGTGGCACAAGATTAGCTTCTTGGGTCAGCGCGCCGTGGATAAGCCTGATTTTGGCTACAACCCTGACGACGGTCGTTTAGGCATCAAGTGGAATCACGATGCTAAGGATGCGCCTGTGGATATCGCCGGCATGTTAACGGTGACCAACACGCAAGCGATTCCGTTGAAAGAACCGTTGAGCACGATTTCGCTCATCAACGGTAAGTACATGGTTGCTTCGAAGTACGACTTCTGGGCCTTAGACGCCAAGACGTTGAAGCCTGAAGTGTCCGCTGAAATGGACCCGTGGTACTCCGCTAATGTCTTAGACATCGTTGGTATCACGCCCTACAAGGATGGTTTCGTCTTAATGGGGATGAACAAGTCGATTCTTCGTGCTCGTTTGAATCCGAAGGCCGATGACATCAAGGGTTGGGGTAACTTCTTGAAGGGCCGCGATCAGGTTGAATCCATTGGCGATATTGGCCGTAGCCGTATCGGTACCGAACGTGCGAAGTACAACTATGTGTTGAGCTCTGCTTCGAACGGCAAGTACATCTTCATGGCAACGGTGCCTGATAACTTGAAGAAGAACTTCGTGATCAGCCAGGCCTTAGAAAAGGACATGAAGCTTTCTGCTGAATGGACGCCGGAAGGTGCCTTGATCAAGAAGGATCGCTCCTTAGGTGATTTGTATGTGACGGGTATGACGTTCGCTCAAGACTCCTTGTGGGCAGTGAGCAAGAACTTCAACGTGTTGCTCCAGATCGATCCGAAGACGCAAGAAATCGTGAAGGCTTGGGGTTTACCGGCTGACTTAACCAACGTTCGTGGTTTGGTTATCGAAGACGGTCATGTACAAGTCCTCAACAACAATAACTTAGTGACGTTGGCTTTTCCCCAATAAGGAGATCTAACCATTAAGTGCTGGGCGGCAGAATGAAAGGCATAGCGTTCTGTCGCCCAACCAAAAATCCCGAGAGGATTCGCTCCCCTCGGGATTGATTTTTTGGAAAACCTCAATCGAGGTTTTTGTTTTATCTCGCGCTTAGTTTTGGCTGTTTTCCTTCACTAAAGCCAGGGGGTTAGCCAAGTTTGCGTTTGACGAAACATAGAGACTTTCAATCGCACGCGTAAAGGCAACGTGATAGAGCGAGGAGGTGGTTGCAATGCGCTTTTTAATGGTGACAGGATCCAAGGTGGGATCCGGTTGAATCATGGAGGCAAAAGCGACAAACACGGACTTAAATTCCAACCCCTTAATACGATGCATGGTCGCTAAACGAACCCCTATCGCGGAGGAGTCGTCCTTATCGTCGGATTTGAGCCAACGCGTAGGAATCTGATGCTTATTAAGGTAGTTTTCGATAAGCACGATGTCATCGTGTTTGTGAGTGGTAACGCAAATTTCTTCGAGCTCAATCCCTTTTGCAACTTGTTCCTTGATGCCTTTTAAAATCCAGGCCAGTTCATCGTTGATCGTCTCGGCAAAATAAACGGAAGGTGTTGGGCCATGACGTAAGGATACATAGCCCATCGTATCGAGTTTTCCACCATTCATGTTGTCAAACTCAATGCCGTTTAAGACGGAGACACCCGTATTTCGAATTTCTTCGGTAGTACGGTAATTCACGCGAAGTCGGTGACTACGACCAACAATATGAATTCCACATTGTTTAAAGTTAGCAAAGCGTTCATAAATGCGTTGATGCGGGTCCCCAACCATAAAGCTGTCTCTTATACACATCTGACGCTGCCGACGATATGCAGTGTGT
>CAMYAA010000284.1 GCA_947253615.1 uncultured Sutterellaceae bacterium | reverse complement strand
ACGAGATCTAGTACGGTCTCGTGGGCTCGGAGATGTGTATAAGAGACAGCATCAGGAGTTTACGGACGGGCGCGTCACCACGACCCAAATGGAGGGTCAGTGGGGGTCTTCGGGCATTCATTATCCTCAAGCAGCTGCTCATGAAGCCGGGAAAAAGGGTGGAGATCTTTCTATCTTTAAGAAGGGTGATAGCTTCACCTCGACTGGTGAATACGATCCTAAAATCAATGACTCTCATGGTACTCATTGCACCGGGACCATTGCCGCCGCTCGTAACGGTGGAGACAATGGCATGCACGGTGTGGCGTTCAATGCCAAGGTTTTGGTCGGTAACACCAACATGACTGACGCAGCTAATTATGGTCCCTTCCAAGATTACACGTATTTTAAAAAGGGTTGGGATGCCATCGTTAATGGCGGTGCCAAAGTCATTAATAATAGTTGGGGCTCCAACATTAAGTTGATGGCCGAAAAGGACGATGGTGATTCCAAGCCTTTGATTGTGCCGACGGATAAGCGTGATCTTTCAAAGCTTAATATTACCGCTGTGAATTGGTTAAATGCAGCTCCCAAGGTTGAGCTCAATAAGATTGGTGACGTTGTCGTTAACGATCCGAATACTGAATGGGAATATAACTATTTTAAGAAGCAAGAAAAAGCTTTAGAAAAAGCGGGTAGTCCTGCGAAGTCTATTGTTGACGCTGCTTATGAAGCGGTTAAAGATCATGACGTGGTTCAAGTATTCACGACGGGTAATTGGGAGTATTCCAGTCCGTACTATCGTGCTAATGCACCGTATTTCAATCCTGAGTTAGAAAATAATTGGATTTCGGTGACGGCTTTAATTGAAAATACCCCTGGGAAAGCAGACTATGCGCTTTGGGATGTGAACTACGCAGGTGAGGCCAAGTGGTGGACCATTGCAGCTCCAGGTAGGGATATCTATTCTACGGTTGCCGAAGATAAGGACGAAGGAAAGAACAAATCGTATACGAATCATAATGAAGGGGCCAATAATGGCACTAACCTTGATGATTATGGGTGGAAGGGAGGTACTTCCATGGCTGCACCTCATGTGACGGGGGCGATGGGGGTATTGTTAGAACGTTATCCCGACATGAAGGCGACTCAGGCTCGCCAGGTCTTGTTTACGACGGCACATCATAATGTGACGGGCTGGAGTGCAGGTCCCGAAGAAGTGGTGGATGCCAAATATGGCTGGGGTGTTCCTGATTTACAGAAAGGGATGTATGGTCCTGGAGAATTGCTTGGTGTCTTTGATTACCACTTAGATCATCTCGATGTCTGGTCGAATGATATTAGCGAAAAGGCATTAGCTCAACGTGAAAAAGAAGACCAAGCCTGGATGAAGGCAACCGAAAACGGGAAGAAGTTAGATGGTGCTTATGTCTTAGGCGATAAGTTTGTTGTCTTTGATGGTGATGACGATCTTACAAATCACATTTTGACCGAGGAAGAAGCCAAGGCTGGACGTAAAGCAATTTATAAAGCACGTGCTGAAGGTATTCAAAAGCGTGTATATCACGGTTCCCTAATTAAAGAAGGCGAAGGGACCTTAGTCTTAACAGGCGTGAATACTTACAAGGGTGGTACGGTCGTTAAAGCCGGTAAGTTATATGGCTTTGCTCAGTCCTTTGGGGATGCCTCTCAACCTGCGGAAGAAACGCCAAACCTCGGTAAAGTGGTTGTCGAAGGCGGTACGTTCGGTATTACTCCCGTCTACGTCGATCAACTCACCCTTAAAGGGCGTATTGAAGCAGATAAGTTAGATGGTAAGGCTGCTATCACTGTTGAAGCACCTGGGACTTTGGAGGTTTTGGTTACCCAGGACGGTCGAGCTTCTACAGTCAAAGTGCAATCCTTAACGTTAAAAGATGGGGCTACCGTTCGCTTAAGCTCTTTGGATTGGACTGATCCAGTTCCTGCAGCAGAAGAACTCAAGGGAGATAAGGCTGTTGAGTTCCGTGCTAAGAATCCTCAAGACGCAGCCTTTGATGTCGTCGGTGCAGTTGCGAAAAATGCAGATCCTACATTCAGGATTGAAGGTGTGATTGAAGCAGAAAACAATATCACCGGTGATGCCGCCAAACTTAAGAGTGTGGACTATCTTAAGGTTAAACAATTGGTCAAAATTAAAGACAAGGTCATGTCGGTCGTATTGGAGAAGAAGTCTGAAGAAGAAACTAAAAAGACCATCGAGGGTATGAATCTGTCGGACAATCAGACCAAGATTCTCGATACCTTTGCGAAGGAATTAAAACTCGATAGTCAGACGATCGACGAAGTCCAGCAGACGACGAAGATGGCCTCGGAAGATTCCTTGGTGAATGCTCAGAGTGCGGTTTTAATGAACACGACCCGTTTAACGCAAACGATTCGTGATCAGGCGATTGGCTTCATGGCCGTGAAGCCCACGACCAGCGAAGGCAATGTCTGGGGTACGTTAGTTGGCTCGACCGGTAAGGTGAAGTTAGGCTTGGCCGATACCAAGGCTGATTACGCTAACGCCTTGGTGGGTGGTGATTACGCTGTGACGCCACAAGTGAAGGTGGGCGCGTTCTTGGGCGCGGGCCATGGCAAGTTAAAGGCTGATGGCTTTGCTAAGACTAAGACCACCGATATTCATGCCGGCGTTTATGCTCATAGTAAGGTTGAAAACCTCGGTGAATTCACGGGTGGCTTCCTCTACACGCATCAGAAGCGTGATATCGAACATGTCCTTTTGGGTGACCATAAGTTCAACACGAATATCACGTCGCTCTTTGCCTGTCTCTTATACACATCTCCGAGCCCACGAGACCGTACTAGATCTCGT
>CAMYAA010000283.1 GCA_947253615.1 uncultured Sutterellaceae bacterium | reverse complement strand
GTATTCCAAATCATCAATAGGCGTCGAACCGTCTACAAGCCAAGTTCCATCACCGCGTTCAATAATTTGAAGTTCATCGTTATTGGTGACTAATTCACCCATCACGGTACTCATCACGTCATTGATGGTAATGACCCCTACGACGAGAGCATACTCATTGACGATAACCGCGAAGTCTGAACCAGAGCGTTGGAAGACCTCAAGCACTTCCGAGAGCGTCAAACTATCGGGAATGAAGGGGCAGGTTTGAACCACCCCCGGTTCCGTAAAGCGAATGGGTTTTTCGTTGAGAACCTGACGCAAAATGTACATCGAGTCTACATACCCAATAATGTGATCCAAATCCTTGTCGCAAATCAGGAATCGGTTATAAGGCATGCTAGCGATTTTTTCTCGAATACTTTCTTCGGACTCGTCGAGCATGAAATAGACAATGTTTTCACGCGGCGTCATCGCGGAAGGGACGAGACGACTTTCTAAGTCGAATACGTTTTGGATGACGGCTTCTTCTTGAGGCGCGATAACCCCCGCTGCCGTTCCAGCGCCGACGCTTGCAAGAATATCTTCAGAAGTAATCGTATCCTGACGCTTCGTGGGAAGGCCCATTGAACGAATCATGGCGTCAGAGAGGCGTTCCAAAATGAATACAAACGGTCGTAAGAAGCGAATGATCCAAATCATGGGACGCACGACAGCCATGGCAGCTGTTTCTGGTCGTGCAACGGCGATGCGCTTTGGCAATAAGTCCGCGAACAATACGAAGAGGGCGGTAGAAATCGTAAAAGACAATAAAAAGACCACTTGACTTAAGGTGTCAGGTGGGAGCAGGCGTTCAAATAAGGATTTGAACATCGGAGAAAAAGCTTCGTTTCCGACGATACCGCCTAATAAAGCTACAGCATTGGTACCAATTTGAATGGCAGAGAAAAACTGTCCCGGATGTTCTTGTAGCTCAAGAACAGCTTTAGCACGTTTATCCCCATCTTCTGCAAGTGTCTCAAGACGAGGACGACGAGCCGCTGCGAGAGAAATTTCTGCGCAGCTTAAATAGGCACTAATAAAAATTAGTAAAACAAGGACAACGTATTGAAAAGTGGGTGACATAAGAAGGATGGTTGTTAGGATTCCCTTATTCTATCACGAGGCATTTTTTTACTCTTGGAAACGAACGTGCTTGTTTGGCGTTGGTTTTTCGATTCAATTGTGACTAATTATATTTGTTTGAACAATGATTCTAGACTTACTTAAAATGTCATAAGGGAGATCTTTTCCGAATCTAATTTTTAAAAGGGAAATTATGAAGAAATTAGCACTGGCCTTATTACTGACGGGTGTGGTCGTTTCTCCAGCCATGGCGGGGAAAACCTTAGATGCGGTAAAAGAACGCGGTTATTTATTGTGCGGTGTGAACACTTCCGCGCCTGGGTTCTCGAGTGCGGATAGCCAAGGGAAGTGGAAGGGGTTGGACGTTGATATCTGCCGTAGTGTTGCTGCGGCTGCTTTAGGCGACGCCAATAAGGTGAAGTTCATTCCGTTATCTTCTCCTCAGCGTTTCACGGCGTTGATGTCGGGTGAGATTGACATGCTCGCGCGAAATACGACATGGACCATGACGCGTGATGCGACGCAGGGGGCGTTGTTTGTAGACGTTTCCTACTATGACGGCCAGGGCTTTTTAGTGCCTAAAGAATATGACATCAAAAAGTTGTCGGATTTAGATGGTGCCACGATTTGCGTACAAGCTGGAACGTCGACGGAAAAAACGTTAGCCGACTACTTTAATTCTCATAAGATTAAATATAAGACCGTTGTTTTCGATACGACCGAAGCGACCCAGGGCGCCTTCCTTTCTGGTCGTTGTCAGGCGTATACGACGGACATGTCAGACTTAGCAGGCGCTCGTTTACGTGCCTCGAAGCCTGAACAGTATGAAATTTTGTCGGATGTCATTTCCAAAGAACCGCTCGGCCCTGCCGTTCGTCGTGGCGATGATGAGTGGTTTGATCTCGTGCGCTGGGTCATGAACGCATTCATTGGTGCTGAAGAGATGGGGATTACTCAAACGAACGCTGATGAATTGCGCAAAACGAGTAAAGATCCGAACGTTCTGCGTCTCTTAGGCATGAGCGAGAATATGGGTAAAATGATTGGATTAGACAAGGACTGGTCTTATCGTATCGTTAAACAAGTGGGTAACTACGGTGAGTCCTGGACGCGTAACTTTGGTCCGAACACGCCGATTAATTTACCCCGAGGGTTAAATAATTTATGGACCCAGGGTGGATTAATGTATGCGAAGCCAATTCGTTAATCCAATGTAATTTTTTCTTATACTAACCGGCATAACGTTATACGCTCTGCCGGTTTTTTAAACCTAATTTTGGTAATCAACCCCTATGTCCAGTGAAAAGACCATTAAACCTATCGGTGACGATGCTTATCAGCGTCGTGAAAAACATCGTCGTCGTAAAGAAGGGATCATTCAAGCGATTGTCATTTTGGTGACCATAGCTTTTTTGGTTCTTATTGGGGTTAATGTGGCCAAAAATTTAGAGCTCAACCATGTTCATAGTGGGTTTAGCTTCTTAAAGAACATGGCGGGGTTTGATATTGGGGAACGTAGCTTACCGTTTGGCCCTAACGACTCTTTTTTGTGGGCCTTAGTGGTTGGGTTAGGTAACACTATTCGTGTTGCTTTTATTGCGATTATTACCGCCACGATTTTGGGGATTGTGGTTGGATTAATGCGTCTTTCTCGTCATCCCATTATTCGTTTTCTTGGGGTTGCTCACGTTGAGTTTTATCGCAATATTCCGCTTTTAGTTTTATTGCTAGCACTTTATTT
>CAMYAA010000282.1 GCA_947253615.1 uncultured Sutterellaceae bacterium | reverse complement strand
ACACACTGCATATCGTCGGCAGCGTCAGATGTGTATAAGAGACAGCTATTAATAGGTTCTTGACGTTTAAAAAAAGATGTTAACAAGGCTGAGAAATAACAGCGTTTTGTTTAGCCCGTTAAAAAATCCTTATATTTCAATGAGTTAGAGATTTCAAAACCTTATTTCGCCCTTCTTGAGCCAAGGTTATCCATAAAGTTATCCACAGTTTTGTTAACACCTTCAACCCAAGCCTGGGTTAATGGCAACGCCGCTCGGTAGAGTGTATCGAGAGGACAAAAACTCGGCCGATAACTCGTCATAGAGAGAGGCCGTATGCTGCTCAACGCTTCTATCAGACGCTCTTTCACAAAGTCATCCGCGCTCTGATGAGTCAGGGCGCGTTCAAGGATCACCTTCGCCAACGCATAGCGATGAATCACGGGCCCCGTTTCGCAATAATGCAAAATCGGCTGGGGTAACGCACGCCGAGGGCTCGACTCAAGCAGTTGAATCAACCACAGAGCAAAGGCCTCGTAAGAGGATGGCACGCCCCATTCGATATCCACCACCGCCAAAGAGGTTGGTTCGGCGATAGCGCGCGTGAGAATTTTGCTCGGAAAATCCTCGCCCGCCCCGTGAAGCCAACCAACACGAACCACGGTAGCTTTCGCTCCCGAGGCCAATAGCGCACGTTCACCCAAGTATTTACTTTGTCCATAAACACTCTCGGGTGCGGGCTCGTCCTCTTCGTGATACGCGCGTCCTAAACGACCATTAAACACAAAATCCGTCGAGATCTGTAAAACGTTGACTCCTCGTCGATGGGCCTCTTCACCGAGGATCCCTGGCGCGAGCGTATTAACAGCTAATTCACTAGCGTATGGATCGCCAAGTTCCTCAGCCTTCGCAACTTGGGTATACGCCCCAACGTTGATCACCCATGTCGGCTGATATTGCTCGAGCGCGTGGGCAATCGCGTTTCGATCGAGCAAGTCCACCTCCGCGCGCGTGCAACCGACCCATTCCAGCGTCGCCACCTTCGCTCGAAGGGCTAATAGGGCGTGCCCCAATCGGGCATTCACACCGAGGAGAAGAATACGCGCAGGCTTATCCATGGGCTTTACTCGTTTTTCGAACGTCTTCGAGCGCCGCTAAATAAGGCCCCGTCACGGTCCCCTTGGCTTTCATAAGGGCACTAGGCGTCCCTTCAAAAAGGATTTCACCCCCGGCCTCACCCCCATGTGGTCCCATATCCACCACCCAATCGGCGGCTCGGATCACATCTAAATTGTGTTCAATCACCAAGACGGTATTGCCTGCCTCAATCAGTTGACGGAACACATCTAAGAGCTGCTCAATGTCTTTAAAGTGCAACCCCGTGGTCGGTTCGTCCAAAATGTATAACGTACGCCCCGTATCGGGTCGGGCCAATTCGGTAGCCAATTTAATACGCTGAGCTTCACCCCCAGAAAAAGTCGTGGCACTTTGCCCTAAGCGAATATAGCCCAGGCCCACATCCACTAAGCATTGCAAAATACGAACAATCTTGGGGTACGCCCCAAAAAAGGGCAGCGCCTCCGAGACCGTCATATTCAACACTTCAGAAATGTTCTTCCCTTGATACTGAACTTCAAGCGTTTCACGGTTATAGCGTTGACCATGACAATGTTCACAGGGCACATACACATCAGGGAGGAAATGCATTTCCATACGAATTTCCCCTTCCCCTTGACAGGCTTCACAACGGCCCCCTTTCACATTGAAGCTAAAGCGCGAAGACTTGTAGCCGCGCTCACGTGACATCTGCGTCTTCGCAAACACTTCACGAATTTCCTGAAACACATTGGTATAGGTCGCTGGATTCGATCGAGGCGTGCGCCCAATCGGCGACTGATCCACCATGATCACTTTGTCAAAAGCGTTTTCATTTTCAATAGCGTCAAAGGGCAACGGATTCGTTTGCGCATGTTGGAGCGTGTTCGACAAATGGGCAAAAAGCGTATCCATCACTAGCGAGGACTTACCGGAGCCCGAAACCCCCGTCACCACCGTCAATAAGCCCACGGGCAATTCAAAATCAACCGTTTTCAGGTTATGACCACGAGCACCAATGAGCTTTAAAAACCCTTGTTCAGGCTTTTTGGTCCGCTTCGGTGGTGTCACGGCTAAAGCCCCTGATAAATACTGGCCCGTCAACGAGTGGGGATTCTTCATCAGCGCTTGAGGCGTGCCGGTTGCGACCACTTCACCCCCTTGCTCACCTGCCCCCGGGCCCATGTCCACCACATAGTCCGCTTGACGGATCATATCTTCATCGTGCTCAACCACGATGAGCGTGTTGCCCATGTCACGCAAGTCTTTCAAACTCGTAATCAAACGATCGTTATCGCGTTGATGCAGACCGATGCTCGGTTCATCGAGCACATAGAGCACCCCCGTCAATCCCGAACCAATTTGACTCGCTAAACGAATACGCTGACTTTCACCCCCAGAGAGGGTGTCGGAACGTCGATCAAGACTTAAATAACCCAGTCCCACGTTTTCCAAAAAGCGTAAACGCGCCACAATCTCCCCAATGAGCTTATCCGTCACGATGCGATGCGCAGGAGTAAATTCCATACGCTCTAAATGCTCACGCAAGGACGATAAAGTCATGGATTCCAACCGCGTCAACGACAATTTCAAGTCGCCATCCCCGAGCGTCACCGACAAAACATCGGGACGTAAACGGTGGCCCTCACACACAGGACAGGTAATTTCTTTACGAAACTTCATCAACGCAGTGCGCATGGACTCACCCTCTTGGGCTTGGGACCAAGCGTCCTCAAGTTCTGTCATGATGCCCACAAAGGCGGGTTTTAAAG
>CAMYAA010000281.1 GCA_947253615.1 uncultured Sutterellaceae bacterium | reverse complement strand
AGATCTACACACTGCATATCGTCGACAGCGTCAGATGTGTATAAGAGACAGGAATTGAAACTTCCCCCTCAAAATATGCTGAACCCTGCACTACAGAGTTATTACTTTGTCTTCTATGCAAATAACCTTCGTGCGGAAGATCCCGTGACTCAGCCGACCGATCTTGTCGACTCTTTAATCGGGATTGAAACTTCGAATCTATTAGTTTTGCAATCGTTTAATGACACCCTGTACGATCGCCTAGGGGATCTTCGTTTTCAACCGGCGGATCGTGCCTCGGGACTGTGGGTGCGTTCGACGCATTCGCAGGCTCGAAAAGATGGCGTCTTTGGATTTAAGTCTCGTCAGGATCGTGTGGATTTTGGTTGGGATAAACGCTTGAATTTGTCCTCGGGTAACAAGGCCTGGATGGGCCTGACGCTGCAATGGCACAATCTTGATTTAAGGAACCCATATACTCATCTCAACAACCATCTCATGAATGTTGGTGCGTATGCGAGCGTGATGAATGACGCAGGCTGGTACGCTGATTGGGTGGCACGTGCTGGGAAATATATGACGGATAATGCTCCGATCACGATCTCTGGTGGTGTCCAAGCTCAAGCTCGCCAATTGGAACAGGTTTCGAAAAACAATCCGTGGGTGTTTAATTCGAGTATTGAGCTCGGACGTCGTTTCAAGCTCCAGGAGCGTTTCTTTGTGGAGCCCCAAGCGCAACTCAACTATAGCTATATGCGCCATCGTGATTTAGCGTTGAGCGAAACGCTAGGCGATCAGGTTAATCAATGGACTGGTCAAGCGGATGCGGACGAAAGCTTAATGGGACGCGTTGGTGTCGCGGTTGGCTATACGTTCATGGACGCGGATAAAAGTCCAGTGGGGGGACTCTACGCTCGAGTCAATTATCATCGTGAGTTCTTGGGACAACTCGGTATTAAATTGGAGAGTGCACAATCCAATGCCTCTAATGCCGTTGAACCCGCGCTTAGCTTGGCTTTGCCCTATAGAAAACATTGGTTGAGTATCGACTCTGGGATTACTCACCAAATCGGCCGCTCATGGTTGCTCCATGGAGGTGCTGGTTGGACCTTTAAAGGCATTGCTGATCGAGCCTGGAACATCAATTTTGGCGCTCGATACGTCTATTAAGAATGCCCGTCGATCGCAAGTTTTGCCCGAGTGAACTGGAATCATGAGTACCTGGGGAAAACACGATTAACGATCAAGCCGATGTTTGAGAGTGCAGACGAAGCTCCTTTGGATTGGAGTTTCAAGCAAAAGAAGTCGTGGATGACGTTGGCGGTGGGCTCCGAAGTCCAATGGAAACAGCATTGGTCTTTCTTTGCCCAAGGTCAGTGGCAATTTAAGGGTTTAATTGATTACGGTTGGCGTCTTAACTTGGGTGCAAACTACCGCTTTTAATGAATTAGTCTTTGTTGATTTTGAGAATCCCGAGGTGACCCCGTGTTATCTCGGGATTCTCGTTGGGAATGGTGTTTGATCAAGGGGGAATGCAAGTCATATTAAATTGAGAATTATTGTGGAAATAAAACGACGTTTATTTATGAGTGTTAACCCTGTATCTTGTTTTGTATTATTAAAAGAAAAATATTTATAGATTTTGTTTGTGTTTTTGAGGTGTTTTAATATTGATTTATTTGTAGAGGAAAGATTATTGCATTTCCCTGAAAGGGAGGGGAAGTAATTTTCCTTTGAGTGGCAATATAAATGAATGCCTTGGCGTAGAACAGGTATTTTTAGCTTGATCTGATTGTGATTAATTCGTAGAAAAAGCTAGTGCTTAAAGGGGTTCCTTTTGGTCTTTTGTTTTGTTTTTTGGAGAATAAAATAATTAAAAACAAAATATAACTAATAAAGGTTATGAAGTTACTACGACTAAATTTTTTATATTTAGCTGTTGTTCTTACGTCGTTCTTTAATGTGAGTCACGCCCAGATTACTACACATGAAGAACTTATTAACGCCGCAATCAATAAAGACGAGAACAATCGGCTTATTCCTGCTAAGGTCCCGTTAGAGCATATTGGAGTCATTGGCTATGACGGCTCTTATTCGTTAGAGAAAACGAAGAGGGATTACTACCCTGTGTTATGGATTCCAAATTCGACTGATTTTGTTAGTAAATATCCAGATGAAAATACATTAAGTCTGGTGGCGATTTCGGATGGTGATGTTTCACCAGCAAAGAGGATGGGATTGGTTTTTTCTCTAAGGGAGCCAGGAAAGGAGGCAGTGATCACTCCAAATCTCTATGTGTATACGAATTCGAGTGATCTTATTGATACTGGCATTTTTGTGGTACACGATTCCCCTGAGTCTAAAAAACGTGCCACGTTTGAAAATGATGTTACGGTCGACATGTCGCAGCAAGCGCTTGAAGGGAAAGTCGAAGGGATTAGCTTTTGGGGTGTTCAGGGCATTTTTAAGAAGAATGTGTATTCTCACGCCTATGCGGGGATTAAAACCGGCGGATCTGATCTCGTCATTGCGGGTAATGTTTTTATTAACGCAGAACGGGGAATCCATTTCGTTGGAAGGAATTCCTTGACTGCTAATAAGATTCACATTGAGGCCAGTGATGTGGCTTTTTATTCAGATCCAATAGACCAGTCAGGTTTCCAGATCAATGGAAAACAGATCGATATGATATCTCCTCTGTTGAGGCAAGGTTTCTATGAGTCGGATGAACTGACGATTAATAATAAGGGGGGAGCTCTTCTTAATATTTATTCGAACTTTGATGCAAAAAACAAAGTTTATGCCCCGATGGTTGTCAGTAACTCATCAGGTACTGTCTCTTATACACATCTCCGAGCCCACGAGACCGTACTAGATCTCGT
>CAMYAA010000280.1 GCA_947253615.1 uncultured Sutterellaceae bacterium | reverse complement strand
CTACACACTGCATATCGTCGGCAGCGTCAGATGTGTATAAGAGACAGGGATGGTTTTTGGGCGTGATCAAAACGTGGCGATCGCGCACGTAGGGAATCACGTGAAGCATGTCGGAATAATCCGTGGGGGCGTTTTCTAACCCAAAGCCCACGTCAGCTTTGCCTTCGAGCACCGTACGAATCACCTCCGCACTGGGCTTTTCCATGAATTGACAGCGCACCGCATGGGTGGACAAAAAGCTCCCGATCACGTCGGCCAAAAAGATTTGGAGCCCCGTGGAGTTCGAAGCGATACGAATTTCGTTGGGCGTTTCAAAGGAGAAATTCTTCAGATGAGCCTCGAGGTTATAGAGGTCAGTGAGGATTTTTTCAGCCCAGGGTTTGAGCGCTAAGCCCGCCGGGGTGAGTCGTACCCCACGCGGTTCACGCACAAAGAGTTGTACACCGAGGGCTTCTTCGAGTTTCTTCAGACGTAAAGACACGGCTGAGGGCGTAAGGGCCACATGCTCGGCCGTCACGGTGAGGTTGAGCGTTTTGCTCAATGTCAGAAAAAGCTTTAAGTCGGTAAAGTCGTATCGCATAGCAAAAAGCAAGGGCGTAACGCATTGGGAAGGCGAGCGCGACGCCTCGCTCGAGGAAAAAAGTGGGTATGGACCTGAATTATTCCACGTAGGCGAGCGTATAGGCGAGAACGGGTTCTAAGTGCTCGGGGAGAGCCATGGCTTTAGCAAGGGTGCTGTGGTCAAAGGAGGCTCGAATGACGCCCACTAAGCCCAACGCCGCGGCGGCCAACGAAACGCTTTGCGCCATGGCGCCCGCGTCCACATAGACGCCCGTGGGGCGCGCGATCTTGGCTTTTTCCTGATCGGCAACAAAGACGAGCGTGATGGGGGCCGTGCTCACGATATCTTCTTGTCCTTCGGTCGAGGCTAAACGGGCATCTTGATCGATGGTTTGTTCGAGCGTGCCTTCACTGGCGTTATAGCGATAGACACCATCGGTGCGACACACGTAGATGTCCACGGCTTTGAGGTGTCGGGTACAGGGGGTGGTTCGGTCGCCCGTCTCGCGATTAATCCCAGCCCCGGCCCAGAGGAGCGCGGCGAGTTTTTCGTCTTCAATCGGGTCGGTGCTGAAGTTTCGATTCGACCGACGCTTTTGAAGGGCTTCTTCTAGGGGCATGGATAGGGCGTGCGCTTGGGGTAAGAGAATTTCCATAGGGTGGCCTCAGAGTCTAGGTTGATTGGGTGATAAGCGGGCCAGGGTTTGGCTCGCTGGCCCTTTAATCCTAGCGGCTCCCGCGCTTTTCGAGCTAGTGAATTCACAATTTGTACCTTTTTCACGCTTTTTGGAATTCGCGCGCCTGAGGACGAGGTCCCTTCGATATAATGAGCCCTATCCATAGGGAGCCCGAGGTGCCCTCGGCACCGAGCCCCCTTTCTCCTCTCCCATCTCGGTCAATAGGAATTACATTTCATGGCGCTCTCGCAGACAGAATTAAAGAAAGAAGTGGCTCGCAAAGCTTTGGACTTTGTGGAATCGGGCAAAATCCTTGGGGTTGGTACGGGCTCCACGGTCGATCAGTTTATTGATCAGTTACCGAGCATTCGTGAAAAAATCCCGGCGTGTGTCTCTTCGAGCGAACGTTCCACGAAACGCCTTGAAGCGTTAGGCTTTAAGGTGCTCGATATGAATGAAGTCGAGGAAATCGGCGTTTATGTTGATGGGGCCGACGAAATTGATGGGGCCTACGCCATGATCAAAGGGGGCGGTGGTGCGCTCACGCGCGAAAAGATCGTTGCTTCGATCTCTAAGCGCTTCGTGTGTATTGCGGACCAAAGTAAGAAAGTGGACGTGTTGGGGAAATTCCCTTTACCCGTCGAAGTGATCCCGATGGCGGCCAATGCGATCAAGGCCAAATTAGAAGCCTTGGGCGCCGACGTGTCCTTGCGTGATTTCGTCACCGATAACGGGTGCCACATTTTGGACGCGCGTGGTTTGTCGATCACGGATCCCGTGGGTCTCGAAAAAGAAATCAATAATTGGCCGGGCGTCGTGACCGTGGGCCTCTTTGCCTTGCGCGGCGCTGACGTCTTACTGTTGGGGACCGACGAGGGTGTGAAGCGCTTTGAAAAAGCGGCTCAATAAGCCCTGATCGAAAAAAAGCGAAGGGCGGCATTGCGTCAGATTGACCAATCTCCGCCCATTAACAAGAAAGGCTCCGAATTCCTCGAGGGAACGGAGCCTTTTTGTCGTCAATGTCGCTTATGCGTGACGATTACTTCTTAGCGGGTTCTTCCACGGGCTTGTAGCCTTCGGGCATTTCCACGCCTTCACCGAAGAAGTAGCGTTCGCACTGCTTTTGTAAAAGTTGGCGAGCGGATAAGTCGGCTAAATTAAGACCATACTCATTGACCATCATCGTCTGAAGACGGGTCCAGTCGGCCCAAGCTTCTTTACTGACGTTTTGCCAAATACGTTTGCCAAGATCCCCAGGGAACGGAGGATAGGCCAGACCTTCGGCTTCTTTACCGAGCTTGATACATTGAACCATGCGTGTCATGGGAAAATCCTTTCAAAGAATGTTCACAGTCGCGAGAGGGTCCAGCATAACGGGGCTTTCTACGCTCACGACGGAACTTGATGAAAAAAAGTCGTTAAAATCAGACTTTTGTGTCATCTTATTGTACCTGAGCTCGTGCTTGCGTTGGGAAGTTCCGTCGGAAGGGCCGTTTTCCTTTGAAAAAACCCGTGTCTTTCCGAGGCTTGCACTCCCGTTCGTCTTTTCGTAAAAAGGGCACGCGCGCTTGGGTATGGTTGCCCACTCTCTGAGTTAGATCGTTGTATGAGTAATAATGCGCTGTT
>CAMYAA010000279.1 GCA_947253615.1 uncultured Sutterellaceae bacterium | reverse complement strand
ATCAGTTTGTGATGTGGCGTTCCGTCTTAGAAGCCATTGGCTACGAATACATGGGTTTAGCGGAAAAGTATCGTGCCGCTGGGGTTCCTTTAAATTCGATCACGGTCACGGAAGGTGGCTCGCGTGACAATTTATGGAATCAGATCAAGGCGGACATGCTCAACGCTCAAATCATGCGTTATAAGAATGCGGGTGGTGCGGTGTTAACCAACTGTATTATTGCCGCGCACGCCATTGGCGAAGCGCCTGATGTGATCAAGGTCTTGGCGGAAAACATCCACACGGATGCCCAGTACACGCCACGCGCCAATTACACCAAGCGCTATGCCGAACTCAATCGCTGCCGCAATGTGCTGATTCGTGAAGACATGAAAGAAGCCTTTGCGAACTTAGTGAAGATGCGCGACATCAAGTAGTCCTTCGGTCTGCTAAAGAATGAATGACAATGCCTCTCGGGGAAACTCGAGAGGCTTTTTTGCCTTAAAGGCACAAGCACCCCTCCACGACGATTGGCTAGTATCGTTTCTAACAACACCCCGCAAGCCTAGGCCAAACTCCAGCGAGTTTGGAAATGCTCACTCCGCGGGGTTTCCTTTTTTTAGGCACCCAAAATCGGGAAAGGAACCCTTTCCCCCAAAGGCAAAGGGATTGGCCCTCGCGAGTCAATCCCTTCGTTTTTATCGATTCTCAGATCAATTAT
Source organism: uncultured Sutterellaceae bacterium (assembly GCA_947253615.1). Classification (GTDB taxonomy): domain Bacteria; phylum Pseudomonadota; class Gammaproteobacteria; order Burkholderiales; family Burkholderiaceae_F; genus Sutterella. The sequence goes on along the minus strand of CAMYAA010000279.1, from coordinate 2,170 downwards.
TGCTGCTGATCATCGGTCTTCGGACCCTGGATGAAATCTGGGTTCACGATACGTGCATCGTACTTCTGACGAAGTTCAGCACGCCAGCCCGTTAAGGCTTCTTGACCATAAATCTGCGTGAGCTGACGCTTGATGGTTTCTAAATCATCCTTCGTCGGGGTGCGATCCTTCGCAGCCGAGATGTACGTGATGATGTAAGCCCCACCCACAACGTTACCTTCAAAGGCCGGTAACGACTTCACAGGCACGCTGTCAATCTTCTTGATCAATTCAAGCGGGAAGCCCTTCGGATCCGTCTGGGAAACCCAAACCGCCTTGCTGAACTTGTCTAATTTCTTGCTAACCTTCACGTCCTTCAAGAACGCTTCGCCCGCTTCCTTAGCCAATTCCGTGGCCTTACGAATCTTCAAGCCCTGGATGATCGTGGCCTTGACTTCGTCAAAGCTGCGAACCGCCTTCGGGACATACTTCACCACACGGGCCGAAACCAACGTGTTGGGCGAGACTTCAATCGCCGAAGTATTACGCTTTTCTTCTAAGGATTCACGATCAAAGAGCGCATCAACCACGTGAGCATTGAAGAAAGGCTTTAACTGATCATTGGTGACGCCCTGACGGGTAATCATGTCAGCCGTGTAAACCTTCAAGCCAAACTTGTCAGCCACGGGTTCTAAGCTGTCAGACTGTTCGTAAACGGTGTTGGTGAAATCTTCGGCCTTTTCAGCGAATTCACGCATTTCCATTTCTTTGACGTACTGCTTGGCAATCTCATCCTTGACTTCAGCAAACGGAAGCGTCTTACCACCGTTAATCCCCGTTACCTTGATGATGTGATAACCAAATTGCGTCTTCACGGGCCCAACGATCTCACCGACCTTGGCCGCAAAGACAGCCTTGTCAAATTCAGGCACCATGGCACTCGGGGCAAACGTCCCTAAGTCACCACCGTTAGCAGCAGAACCCGGGTCTTGCGATTCCTTCTTAGCGATGGCCGCAAATTCGTCCGGATGAGCTTGTAATTCCTTCACGATTTCTTCAGCCTTGGCCTTAGCCTTGGCATCATCACCATTGGCGGTGATCAAAATGTGACTGGCCTGACGCGTTTCAGGCTGAGCCCAGTGGCTCTTATTTTGTTCGTAATAGGTCTTTAACGCACTTTCATCAATCTTGATGGAGTCCTTAAAGGCATCTGGCGTTAACACGACGTACTGAACGTTAACGTGCTCAGGCGCGATAAAGTCGTTCTTATGTTCGTCGTAGTACTTCTGCGCTTCTTCGTCCGTGACGCTCACTTTGTTCAAGTATTCGTCAGCATTGAAGATTAACGTCTGAACTTCACGTTCGGTCGTCAAAATCTGGAAAAGATTCTTCGTCAAGGATTCAGGCACAATCGCCGTGCCAGCCACACCTTGCGTTAACTTCTGGCGCGCTAGATTGAAGCGCACTTCGTTCACAAACATCGCGTCGGACTTACCTTGGCTCTGTAAGAAACGCTGATAGAGTTCAGGATCGAACTTGCCATCTTTCAAGAAAAGGGGCTGCGCCTTAATGACGGCAATCGCTTCTTGTTCGGAAGCACCGACATGCTCTTTATTTAAAGCCACGTCTAAGGTCACGCGGTCCATTAACCCCGTCACGAGCGCTTTACGAGCTTCGGGATTATCAAGCATATTCGGGTGGAAATTGTCCCCTAACTGCTGACGCAAGCTATCGAGCTGTTCGCGTTTGGCCTGATCATACATAGAGGGCGTAATCGACGTCTTACCGACCTTAGCGATCGAGTGGTCAGATTCACGCATACGGTTGTAACTGTAGATACCCGTTACCACAAAGCTCGGAATAATGAGCACCATGGCGATAAACATCAGCCAGCGCTTGTGTGTACGAAATGCGTCAAGCATGGGTCTTCCTATGGTTGTTATTCAATATAAGTTGAGGTCTTCCTCAAACGTTTAATAATACGTCGAAGCGAACTCCTTGAGGGAGAAATCGCATCAAAAAAACCGCAACCAAAATTTTTAGGCAAAAAAAAGCGAACCTACGGTTCGCCCTATTTCAATGGTGTTGGCGGAGTGGACGGGACTCGAACCCGCGACCCCCGGCGTGACAGGCCGGTATTCTAACCCTGTCTCTTATACACATCTGACGCTGCCGACGATATGCAGTGTGT
>CAMYAA010000278.1 GCA_947253615.1 uncultured Sutterellaceae bacterium | reverse complement strand
CACACTGCATATCGTCGGCAGCGTCAGATGTGTATAAGAGACAGCATTGATAGTGGTTGCTCCGTTAAAATCGGCCGTACTACCTTTACCTGTAACAAGCAAACCATTCAACTTATTGGTTTTACTTTGTACTTTAATCGTGGAATTTCCCTTAACGATAAAACTTTCATTGGATTTAGTCACCGCCTTTCCGTAAACCTCAGTACCTGGTCCGCCTGAGACTTCAGACTGGTCTATTGATAACTCAGTAAGCACAATCTTTGAGCTCTCATTCGCCATCCCCTCAGCTTGAACAAGAGAACAAAACGACGCTAACACTAAACTTGACAACAGGGTTAATTGAAACGGCTTCATATAAAAGACTCCTAAGGGCACATAGATTATGTTTTCCAAACACGTCTATTTTCTTGTTACTTATTTGTAACATCGTATTAAAAATACCCCTAAAAATCTATTTAGATAGGGTTTACCCCTCCTGTAGTAAACCATTAGAAACTTATAAATCAATAGTATAATTTTATATTTTCTATTAACAGAATTCCCACAGGCTCACACAAAATGTAGAATCTTTTTATTCTCGATTAATGTAAAAAATTCGTTTCCAACCCTTCTAATTTCATACACATAATAAAAAATAATGACAATGATTCCAACTTAAAAACCAAACGCAAAATTCATACCCCTATAAGTTGTAGAAGATTCACAATCCCGTTACCAGCAAGTGCACCGCTAACGCCAAAAAAGCAACAAAAAAATATCGCTCCCCTAAAAATTCAAGGAAGCGATAGGCAATAAGCTCACCATAATTGTCGTCCACAGTGTTACGTCACAGACAAAGGCAATTTTTCACAGATCGATATCCTAATGACCCATCGAGCAAAACATAAGCACTCTCAAAATTGGTGTTCATGTCCTTAGGAATATGCGACCCAAGCGTCAGATCCCTCTCACACACTTGGTACTTTCCTTCGTTAACACCAAAAAAAGCAGAGGCACGATTTTCATCATGCCCCCACGATTGGTTTAACTTACTTTACATTCGGTCTTGGTACCAACTGATACGTCACCGTCCTCCCCAAAAGCCATTCTGTCATCGCTCGATTCACATCCTCGATTGAAACTGATTCAATACTAGCTGTTTCATCACCTAATGACTTTAAGGCTCCATCATCACCCATAGTTTGAGCCAACGCTTCTACCCAATAACCCATTTGATCTGACATGCTCGCTTCCTGATGCAATAACGTGGCCTGAGCTTCTTTAAACTCAGCCTGCGTCATACCCTCTTTCGCTAAACCTTTCATAACCTCTTTGGCTTTGGCTATCAATAGTGCCGCATGTTCCGGTGCGCAAGAAAAGTTCAAACGCCCCTGGAAATATGGCGTCGGCTCTTTAACAAGCAATGGTGATAACGAGACCGTATAAACCCCGGAAAGTTCCGTACGCAAAGCTTCACGCAAACGCAAGTTAGCGACGATCCCCATTAACTGTCCTTCAATACGGCCTTGATTAGACCAAGTGGCTGGACTAATGTACTGAATTTGGACCATCGTCTTTGGACTCGACGACCAAGCATAAACTTTGTCTTTTGCCTGAGGATTAGGAACAACACCGAGATCACGCCAGGTTTTAAATCCCTCATTACGCTTAACTAACGTTGCTACCCAAGGGGCGGTTTCGTCGTAAAGCTGATCATACGGTGCAGATCCAACTACAGAAATCACTAAACGACTTGGATCCCCCAACAGTTTGCTTTCCAATTGAGCCATGGCCTGTGCATCCCCACCACTTAAAATTCGTTTTGGGGTAATGTCAATTTGATCACCATGTACAAAACCATCCACTAACATCGCCTCCATGAAACGACGTTCCACGGGAACAAATTTAAACGCTTCTAGCGATAAATTTCTTCCTTCTTCTAAAGCGTCATCGCAGAATATCGGCTTGTTGAGACGGAGCTTTAACAAACTCATCAATGATGGTAAGTTTTGAATTGGGCCTTGACCACGCAAACCATGATGAAGTTGCTCAGCATAACTAATCAAACGTAAGTTGTCTTGTTTTGCAATTTGCACAACCTCATTCGGTCGATACGATCCTAGCCCACACTTCATAGGCAACGACAAGGCTGTAGGTACTCGTGTTACTCCATCATCAACAACCGATGTTCCTCCCTTAACACGCACCATTAACTTGACGGATCCTTTAAGCGCTGGATCGCTCATAACCAATAACGTAGCGCCATTTTGGAAGATTGTTTTCCCTACCGTAGCTCCGTTTTTAATATCAATAGTTTGTTGCGAACGCGGTTTTTGATAACTTGGCTCAGAAACGTCTAAAGGAACAGGGGGCTTCGGAGTCAATGCAAAAGGCTTCGTGGCCATATGCGCCCCCTCATCCCATGCTTTACGTAAAGCATCGGCCGACACAGTCTTTCCGTCACTCGGTGCAACGCCGCCAATCTTCACAACACTCGTTAACAATGCTAATGCTGCCGCCTGAATATGACGCGTCATAATCGCTTGAGTAAAGGCCTGATTCATCTGCCAATTCTGACGCTTCGAGAGCATTGGCATTTTATTACTAACCCCTTCTTCAAGGGTTCTAGCCCAATCGGCATTTGTGATTCGTGCTTGATTAGCCGCTTGAATCTCAACGCGTTCCATTCGAGCTTTAATCGCCGCCTTAAGCTCATCGGGCGTCGGACCATAATCAACCAAACGCTTAATTTCACGAGCAACGACCTCAGTCACCTGAGCCAAGTTTTGTTTTGGTTTAGGACGTCCAATCACCAATACCTGAGTAAGATATGGACTCAAACTCGCTGTCTCTTATACACATCTGACGCTGCCGACGATATGCAGTGTGTAGATC
>CAMYAA010000277.1 GCA_947253615.1 uncultured Sutterellaceae bacterium | reverse complement strand
ACGAGATCTAGTACGGTCTCGTGGGCTCGGAGATGTGTATAAGAGACAGGACCAATATTGCGGCCATGTTCGTGATTCAATTCATTTACGGGTGGAATCAGTACTTGTGGCCGCTTTTGGTGACGACGACCGAGGATATGTATCCGATCGTCATTGGGATTAAACGTATGATCGGTGGGGGTGACTCTGCCAACGAATGGAACCTCATTATGGCCACGGCCATTTTGGCCATGGTTCCGCCAGCGATCGTCGTGACCGTGATGCAGCGCTTGTTCGTCAAGGGCTTAGTGGATACGGAAAAATAAAAGGGCTTCGGAGATAACAACAAATGGCAAGCATTAAATTAAATAACATTCGCAAGAGCTATCTTAATAACGAAGTCGTTCATGGGATTTCGCTCGATATTGAAGATGGTGAATTCATTGTGATCGTGGGCCCGTCGGGTTGCGGTAAGTCCACACTCCTTCGTATGGTCGCGGGGCTCGAGCCCATCACCTCGGGGGATTTGTACATTGGGGATAAGCGTGTGAACGACTTTGAACCCAAGGACCGTGACTGCGCGATGGTGTTCCAGAACTACGCCCTTTATCCGCATATGACCGTGTTCGACAATATGGCTTATGGGTTAAAGATTCGTGGGGTGCCTCGTGAAGAAATTGAGCGTCGTGTGCAAGAAGCGGCACAAATGCTCAAACTTCAAGACCTCTTAAAGCGTCGTCCGCGTCAGCTCTCAGGGGGGCAGCGTCAGCGTGTGGCCATGGGGCGCGCCATTGTGCGTGAACCTGCGGTGTTCCTTTTTGACGAACCGCTCTCGAACTTGGACGCGAAATTGCGTGTCGAAACGCGTTTGCGCATTCAGAAGTTACACCGTCGTTTAAAGACGACGAGCTTATACGTGACGCACGATCAGGTGGAAGCCTTAACGTTGGCCCATCGTATGATCGTGATGAATGGGGGTGTGGCCGAACAGGTGGGTACGCCTCGTGAAGTCTACGACGATCCGGAAACGATGTTCGTGGCGAACTTTATCGGTTCGCCTCCCATGAACTTGATTCACGGGAAAGTGACCCAAGACGGCTCGGGCTTTACCAACGAAGACTGGACGCTTCGTTTGGCCGCTCCGGTGCCGAGTTTGGCCGGTCGCGATGTGGTCTTAGGGTTGCGCCCTGAACACATCACGTTAGTGCCCGAAGGCGGTCAGGGATCCTTCTACGTGGAAACGGTCGAAGAGTTAGGGGCTTCGCACTTGGTACACGGTAAGATTTTGGGCTCGCGTGTGGTCTTCCGCGTGTACTTCGAAGGGTATGTGCCCGAGGCGGGCACTACCGTCGGTGTCACGTTTGATCCGAAGGCGCAGCACTGGTTTGATCCTGAAACCACGCATCGTATCCGTCCGCCTGAAGAGGCGGCGATTCGCGGGAAGAAAGCCTAAGCGTCGCGCTTAGGCCTCGCTCGAGGAGGGTGTCTCTTGGCAGGCCCCCTTTTTTTGTCGGGGCGTTACGAATACGTCGTGGATTAACGCGTTTCGTTACGTTTCTCATCGGCAATTTCGCTACACTTTGACGGTCGATAATTATTTTTTCTGAGGGAGGCCCCGTTGTTCGAAACCTGGTGGGGAAGTCTGATTGACTTCTTAGGGAGCGCGCATGCGTATTGGGTGCTCTTTCTCTCGTCCTTTACCTCGTCCACGATTTTTCCGGGGAGTTCTGAAGCCGTGTTAACAGCGACGATTCTCTCGGGCGCCATGGACCTGGAGCGTGTGGCTTTGCTCGTGGGCGTGGCCACGTTGGGCAATACCCTCGGGGGCATGACCTCGTGGTGCATTGGTCGATTCTTGCCCGAAAAAGAAGAGTGGGAACAAGGCGCTCGACTTCTGCGTCGTTGGGGGACGTTGGCGCTCTTTTTCGCCTGGTTACCCATTGTCGGGGACTTCTTACCAGTGGCCGCCGGGTGGTGTCGTTTGCCCTTCTGGCTCTCCTTTTGGGTGATGGGCCTCGGGCGACTGCTTCGCTATAGTGTGATTGCCCTCGTGGCCTATGGGTTTTTCTAAGCCCCTCTCGGGACGAGGTCTCCTCATTTTTCAGTGGGTTCGCAGGGCCCTCGGCGGGAGCGAACTTCGTCTCTACGCTTTTTAAAAGGGCAAAATTCACAGTTCTTTACAATCCCGTTTTTATCTTTGAGAAAGGGGTGCGCTATGATCCCTAGTCTTCTCGGAAATGTTTTTTAGCGTTTTTAGAGATTTGCTTGAATAACTAAGAAGAATAAGGCCTTATGGAACTATCATTTATTAATGCGCTATTCGTGGGCGTGGTGATTTACGGGGTGGTGGTATTAGCCCTGGGTTTAGCGGGACTCAAAGCTCGTGAAAGTTTTCGGGATTTTGTGACGGCAGGTGCCTCTGCGGGGGCTTGGGTCTGTGCCTTTTCCTTGATTTCAACGATCATTGGCTCCTCGGCCACGATTGGGATCGGGAAGTTAGCGCTCGCCAATGGGGCAGGCGCTTTCTGGTGGATTGGGGTCGGGGTGATTGGCCTTATCATTCACGGGTGGTTAATCGCTCCCAAAATTCGTGAAATGCAAGCGTTAACGCTGCCCCACGTCGTCGAAATGATGGCTGGGAAGACCGCGGCCCGTTTAAGTGGGCTCATCATCGTCGTGAGTTGGGTCGCTATTGTGGCCGCGCAGTTTGTGGCGTTAAAGGCGATTTTGTTATCACTCATTCCGCACTCCCCTTGGGGCGAATGGCTTTATCTCGCCTTGGTGGCGGTGATTTTGATTCATACCTCGTTGGCCGGTCAGCGCGGGGTGCTCTTCACGGACTTTATTCAAACGATTTTATTGATCGGGGGCTTTGGGGCCGCGGGCTTCTGGCTCT
>CAMYAA010000276.1 GCA_947253615.1 uncultured Sutterellaceae bacterium | reverse complement strand
TTCCCCGTATAACCCAAAGCATAGGCAGAAGAAGCGTTCATAGCCTTCAGACCCCAATCGTTTTTATACTCGGGGCTTTCCCAAGTATCGGCAGCACCCAATTGGCCTTTTTCAACATATTTAGCATCAATCGAAGTCGCACTAGCAGAGATAGCAATACCAGCAGTCAACACTGCCACTACCGCCGTCGAAATCGCCTTAGCCGGCTTTCCATGGTTCGTCTGCTTTTCATTGGTCACAACGTACTGCTGGTGCACGCTGCTCCAAAGGGTCTTAAAAATGTGGTTCATTTTTTGGTCCTAGATCTTAGTTTGTGTATTTCTGTGTCAGAAAACACAATTAAATGAAACGAGGAGCTTAAATCTGCTGTAAACAAAGGGATTTAAATACACAGAAAAAGCTCCAGCCAATATTCTAGATTTCCAAACAAGAAAGAACCTCGGGACTAATTCTTATCCCTTTATAAGTACTTTATCTTAGAGATCAACACTAATTCTGAATTCGTACTTTTCCAAATTCCCCAGAATTCAACCCCTTAGCGCCCTCACTACCTCTTTTTCTACCTATAACCCCTACCCCCTGGAAAATCAGGCAAAAACCCATTCCGCCAAAAGCCTCCTTGTTTTCCCTAGGCGATAAAAAACGAGGCCCTCCGAAAAGAACCTCGTTCACTTTCACTCAACTAAAACCTAAAAGGCTTAGAAACGATAGTCGCGCTCACCTTCCATAATCTTGATGATGCGCTTTTCACTGGCTAAGCGAATCTTCTCGTGCGGAATCTTCGGCAATTCCAGTTTCACTAACTTCTCACCGGCTTCTTTCGTACGCTTGGAAGCATAGTCACAGAGATACTCTTGAATCGTCATCACCGCATTGGCTTGACAATACGTCGCAATCTCACCGGACTTCGCAAACTTCATGAATCGGTCGCCCGTGCGCCCGGCACGATAGCACGCCGTACAGAAACTCGGTAAATAGTTGTTCTCCATTAACCAGCACACAATCTCATCTAAACTGCGACGGTCATTGGTCTCAAACTGAGCCGTGTTCTCTTGCTCGTTGGCATCCTTGATCGTATAGCCGCCCACCGTCGTGCGCGAACCACCCGAAATCTGAGAAATCCCCAACTTCAACGCGGCCGTACGCGTACGTTCACTTTCACGCGTACTCATGATCATGCCCGTGTAAGGCACCGCCATGCGAATTAACGCCACTAACTTCAAGAACACATCGTCAGGCACCGAATTGTCAAAGGCACGCGGATCAACCTGCGAACCCGGACAAATACGCGGCACACTGATCGTGTGCGGACCCACACCCCATACCGCTTCTAAATGCTCGGCATGCATGAGTAAGCCCACGAAGTCATAACGATAGAGATTTAATCCAAACAAAACCCCTAAACCAACGTCGTCAATCCCACCTTCCATCGCACGGTCATGCGCTTCAGTATGATAGTCATAGTCCGACTTCGGACCCTTCACGTGCATCTGCTCGTAGGTCTCACGGTTATACGTTTCTTGGAACAATTGATACGTCCCAATCTCGGCTTCGTGTAACTTGCGATAGTTCTCGACCGTCGTCGCCGCAATGTTCACGTTCAAACGACGAATCGCCCCGTTCTTATGCTTGATCGAATAAATCGTCTTGATCGACTCTAAAATGTATTCGATCGGATTGTGCTTGGGATGCTCCCCGGCCTCTAAAAGCAAACGCTTGTGACCTAAGTCCTGAAGCGCAATCACTTCACGCTTAATCTGCTCTTGCGTTAACTTCTTACGCTCAATGTCCTTATTGCGCGCATGATACGGACAATACGTGCAAACATTAATACAGTGATTCGATAAGTACAACGGCGCAAATAACACAATACGCGTGCCGTAAATGTGCTCTTTGACTTTCACCGCCGTATCTAAAATACGCTGATTGCACTCGGGTAAATCACACGCTAAAAGCACCGCCGCTTCACGGTGCGTTAGCCCCTTAAAACTCGCCGCTTTGTCGAGAATCTCGTTGATTAAGGGAACATCGTGCTTATGAGCTTCGGCATAAGCGAGCGTGTCTAAAATTTCTTCGTGATTAATGAACTCTGAAGCTTTGCGCGATTTGGGGTCGTACACAGGCCTTCCTCCATGTTTAAAGGGTGCCTTGATTGTAAAAAGACCTGATTTGTAAATCTATAGTTATATAGAACTAGTCGAAATCCTGATAAAACATAACTATTAGAGCCGTTTTTAAGCGTCTATTTGATAACTTCATATCAAAATTATTACTTTCATAAAATGACAAATTTCATAGGTTAACGATATTTCTCAGCCAACAAAAAGAAAAGAATCGACAATGACCAAACACCATCGATTCTTGGAAAAGGAAAGAGGTAGTCCCCTACCCCTTTTCACACAAAATTACCCCTTAACGCTTGCGGCCAAACGTTTGAGACCACGCATAGGCCAAAAGACCCGCGCCGTACTCACGAAAAACCACCGGGTCGGAGAGCAGTCGACGCCAGTGACGTGCCCCACTCAAGCCCTGCGCAAAGCCAATCATATGACGCGCCGTCGCACGAACCGCCATCGGGTCCGAGGCCACTCGAGCCATATAGCCCTTCATCGCCTCCACTACCGCTTCGCGCGTGGGTGCCCAATCGTCCCCGTAGAGACGCGCATCCACTTGGGTCATATGCCAGGGATTATGGTACGCCGCACGGCCCACCATCACGCCGTCCAACCCAGCGTCAATTAATGCTTGTGCCGTATCCAAGTCGGCAATCTGCCCATTGGCCACAATCACACAGTCGGGGAAATCACGTTTGAGTGCCAAGGCCACATCACGCTTTAAGGGTGGGATTTCACGATTTTCTTTGGGACTCAAGCCTTTGAGCCACGCCGCACGGGTG
>CAMYAA010000275.1 GCA_947253615.1 uncultured Sutterellaceae bacterium | reverse complement strand
TACACACTGCATATCGTCGGCAGCGTCAGATGTGTATAAGAGACAGCTTCAAGGGTCCGACGATGGCCACCAAGATTTTAGCGGTGGTGGTTGCTCTTTTAATTCCGGCCACGGCGGTGACGGGCTACTTTATGTGGGGTCGTTACACGGCGATGGATCCAGCGTTCTTGAACTTGATGGAACAGCAACGTCAACGTCAGATGACGGGCCATTCTGCTCAAGACTTACAGAATTCGATTGCGTTATTAGTCAAGCAAACGAAGGACAATCCTCAAGACGCCAATGCCTGGTTCTTATTAGCGCGCACTTACGGTTCGTTAGGCCGCTATGACGATGCGGTGGACGCTTACAAGCATGTGAATGCGATTGTGCCGAACAATGCCGACGTGTTAGCGGATATGGCTGACGTGATGGCGGCGGCCAATGGTAAGGTGATCACGCCTGAAGTCGTGGCGATTTTGGAAAAGAGCTTACGTGCGGATCCGAACCAATGGAAGGCCTTAATGCTCTTAGCCATTAACAGCTGGGACAAGCAGCACTATGCTGAAGCCATTTCGTATTGGGAACGTGTGCTTCGTGCGACGCCGCCCGATTTCCCTGAACGTGAAGCGATTGAAGCGAACATTCGTGAAGCCAAGCGTTTAGGCGGGATTGCGGACAATGCCTCCAAGCGTATTGACGAAGGCCAAGCCCAGCCGAAGTTACAGGACTTACCGGTTGTGCCCACGCAGCAAGCGGTGCCTGAATCCTCGATTCAAGGGACGGTCTCGTTGAGTGAAGCGTTAAAGGCTCGTGTGAAGCCCGAGGATACGGTCTTTATTTACGCGTGGCCTGCGAAGGGTTCGCGTATGCCAGTGGCGATTGTTAAAGTCGCGGCGAAGGAATTGCCGTACCACTTTAAGTTAACCAACAAGACGACGATGGCCGCGGGCATGAGCACTTTGGATGACGTCAAGGACGTCATGGTGGGCGCTCGCTTATCGAAGTCGGGGAATTTCATGCCTCAAGCCGGGGACATGGAAGGTGAAATTAAAGCGCCGGTGAAAGTTGGCGATCAATCGGTGGACATTACCATTTCGAGTGAACGTTAATTACGCTTGACGCGAAGAGAGAGGTCTTGAAGTCGATAGATTTTGAGGCCTCTTTTTTTGGCCCCTAACGTTTGGGGAACGGGCTTTTTTTCTCGCCCGTGCCGCCATTAACTCAGGCTTGATCGCTCCCTAGCGAAGCGATGTCGGCCCCAGGCCTCGTCTCCTCACACGAGGGGGCGAACGAACCCCTCATACGAGGGTTAGCGAGGCGTCGAAGAAGGGGATGAGAAAGAGGAAGAGAAAGGGAAAGAGGAAGAGGAAGGGCCCACGCAAAAACCCCGTGATGAAGGGGCGGCCTTCGATCACGGGGCTTTGCTAGGTGGGGCACACCTTTGGAGAGATCTTATTTTTCCGTGTTGGTACGAACGACGTCGCGTTCAACCCAGACGGGGGCATGGTGCTTGGCGGATTCCATCGGAATGGTCCCCGGGCCAATACGCCAAATCCCTTTGAAGTAGTCCCAGCTCAACATGGCTAACGGGACGTGAATAAAGACGACCGCGCAGCTAATTAAGACCGAGCCCCATACGTGGAAATAGAGCATATAGGCATGCACTGCTTTGTCAAAGATCGGGGGGCCGACCCATAAGGCCCAGCCCGTGACGATCAATAAGAAGATCATCAAGAAAAAGACAATGTACGTGGCTTTTTGCCCTGCGTTATAGCGTCCTTGCGGAGCGACTTCGACGGGGCCAAAGGGAATGTGGAACAAACGACGAGGATAGCCCCCGAAGTTACGGAACCACAAGAACGTATTTTTGTCCCATTCCATACAGGCTTTAAGAATGAGCGCAAAGCGATCGGGCGCAAAGACCAAGAACGCTAAGAAGTTTAACGTGAAGACGACGCCCACGCCTAAGTGGATCATCATGCTCACCGCGGCGGCATGATCGTCTGGATCAAAGAAGTACACATACACGCCCGAAAAGAGCAAGATGAACCAACAAATGGCATTGAGTCCATGGAACACCTTATCGGGGGTGTGGAAACGTAGGATGCTATCATCAGCCATTTTTCAGTTCCTCCGTGATCGACGCCAAGAGCGAACGATTGACATAGTGGGTATGGAGAATTTCGTCCATCACTTTGTCACAAGGACGGGCATCCAAATCTTTGTAGACCTGCATGACCGAGGGGTTTTGGTAAGACGCATCGAGGCCCATTTTTTCGCATTCGCGCCCGTCAAGATAAATCCCGCTTTGGCGATCGCGAATAATGACCCCACGACGTTCAATCCAGTCAAAGAGGGCGTAACCGCACACGGCCAAAGTTCCGACGCATGCGGCGGTCACTTTCAAGAACCCACGGCGCCCTAAGATGATGGAGGCCGGACGTTCGGTATAACCGTAATTATCAGAAAACATAAAGGAATCCTTTCATGCGTTAGGGTTAAAACTCAATGGGCAAGGGCAGCATGGGATTGAGCCAAGCGGTCCCCACCGACTGGACGGGTTGACCGCCCCCGTTAATACAGCCCCCAGGGCAGTTCATCACTTCGATGAAGTGGTATTTGCTCTTGTTGACGCGCACTTCGTTAATGACTTTTTCAAGCCCGCGAATGGCCCCATTGACGACGCAAACTTTCACCTCAATGACTTTCCCGCCGAGGCTCTTCACCGGCACCGGAATGGTTGCTTCCACCAATTCATGATTGAGCCCACGAACCACTTTGATGTTAGGATCCTTTAACGGCTCGCCCGCGAGCTGGAAGTACGCGACACGCAAGGCGGCTTCCATCACCCCGCCTGACGTACCGAAAATGGCGCCCCCAGCGGTATAGGCTGTCTCTTATACACATCTGACGCTG
>CAMYAA010000274.1 GCA_947253615.1 uncultured Sutterellaceae bacterium | reverse complement strand
ATCTAGTACGGTCTCGTGGGCTCGGAGATGTGTATAAGAGACAGTCTTTATGCTGCCCTACATTGTCTTTTCACTCACCGTGGGTGTGTCCCTTTTATTAGCTGAGTTCTCGATGGGCCGCGCCGGACGCGCAGGTCCCATGGAAAGTTTGACCAAAGTGATCGGTCGAGGCTGGGGCTTCTTCGGGGGCTTAGGCGTCTTAACCGTGTTCTTGATCTTGTCGTTTTATTCGGTCGTCGGTGGTTGGACCCTCAAATACTTGGGCGAAGCTATCACGGGGGCAGGTCTCATCTCGGACGCGAGCTTATTAGGCTCGCACTTCGGGGCCTTTGTCAGTAATGGCGCTGAAACCTTCATCTACTTGATTCTCTTCTTGGGCTTAACGGCACTCGTCGTCTTGCGCGGGATTCAAAGTGGGATCGAACGTATCGCTAAAGTGCTCATGCCGCTGCTCTTTATCTTGATGCTCTTTATGATCATCCGCGGCTTGACCCTCCCAGGGAGCTGGAAGGGCGTTGAATTCTTATTCCTCCCCCGCTGGAGTGACTTCAACAGCTCGGCTCTCTTTAACGCCATGGGCTTTACGTTCTTCTCCCTCTCGTTGGGTGCAGGGACGATGATCACCTACGGGAGCTACCTCGATCCGAAGGCAAGCTTACCGAACTCTGTGGGTTGGATTGTGTTCTTAGGGATTTTAAGCTCGCTCTTGGGCGGCTTGATGATCATGCCGAGCGTCTTCGCGTTTGGCGTTGACCCCACGGCGGGTCCTGGGTTGACGTTCGTCACGATGCCCGCGATTTTCGCCAAAATGCCGTTGGGTCATCTCTTTGCGGTGATCTTCTACGTCTGCTTAGTGGTGGCCGCCTTAACGAGCTCGGTCTCGATGTTAGAAGCCTGCTGCGCTTTATTGACCCGCAGCTTTAACTGGTCGCGTCGCAAGGCGATTGCGATCACGTTTATTGGGGCTTTAATCGTGGGCTTAGCGAGCACCCTCTCCTTTGGGGCTTGGAAGGATATGCTCTTCTTCGGGAAGAACATTTTCGACCTCTTAGACTACGTCACGAGTAACGTCGGGATGCCAGTCTCCACCTTCGGTATTGCCATTGGGGCTGCTTGGGTGGCTTGGAAGGTCACGCAAGAAGAATTGCAGACGGCCTCGCGTTTATCCAATGGGACGTTGACCTTCATTCGCGTGATGATGGGCATTGTCAGTCCCTTATTCGTGTTAGTCGTGGCTTTAGGGAACCTCTAAAGCACTGAGCCTCGGCTCACCCTGACTAATAAGCGCTCTAAAACCTCGGTTTTGGGGCGCTTTCTCTTTATAATGGGGGTCTTAAAAAGAAACAGCTTTCCCCCCTTTCCCCTATGACAACGCCTCCCGAATCCAAGCGTATTGTTTGCGCCGTTGATCAAGCCCTTCTCAAAGAATGGGCTCAACATCCAATTTTTGTTGTATTTACCTTTGTCCTTGGGATCGTACTCGCCTTTTTCTTAGCGCTCTACGATTCGCCCGAGCCCTTCACTATGGCGCATTTTCCACTCAAGGCCATTGTGAGTAACCTCTTTATTTTCTGGACGATCATTGCGCTCTTTTTAGCCTGGATTTATCGTAAAGCGGCTTATCAAGTCATGGCGCAACACGGTCCCGTCGAGGCCATTTTATGGCGTCGTGTGTGGCCATTACGTGCGCTCGCAACCCTCTTTATCGTGGCGGTATTTTTACTCAAATGACCTCTTCTCAAACCCTCACGCTCACGATTGAAGCGATGAATGCCCAAGGCCAAGGGTTAGCCGCCCTTGAGTGATTAACGATACGTTAACGGGCGAAACCATCCGTGTTGAACCCTTTTATGTGGGGCAACAGCGCACTCAAGCGCGCGAAAAAAACGGCCTTAATTACAAAGGCGCTCGCAGAGCATCACGTGCTTTACCTGCCTTTGAAGGTGAGAATCGCTCACTCATTCATGGGTTAACGGGGAACAACGTCTTAAATGGTACGCACGAAGCGATCCATCCTAACGGTGTACCTGCGCTCGCCCACATTGATGGGTTAGCCTTTGAAGTGAATTTAGGCACATTTTTGCACGTCAATACACCGCAAACGTGGCCACTCTACGACCTCACCCTCGCGTGGGCTGAGATCACGCCCGACGATACATTCTTAGATTTGTACTGTGGGGTGGGTACCTTAACGCTATTGGGCGCTCGAAAGGCCAAAGCGGCCTTAGGGATTGAAGTTGTCGAATCCTCCATTGAGGCAGCGCGCGAAAATGCCCGACGTAACGAGCTTAATCACGTCACGTTTGAAGCTGGTAAAGTCGAAGTGGTTTTACCCAAGGCCCTACGTGAGGGCTTTACGCCGAGCGTCGCGATCGTGGATCCTGCCTTTAAGGGGATGGAATCGAGCGTGATAACGGCGCTCAGTCGTGTTTCGCCCTTAAAACGCTTGGTTTACGTCTCGTGCAATCCGAAAACGTTTGCACGTGATGCTGCCCTCTTCATCAAAGCCGGTTGGCGTCTTGAACGCTTGGGCGCCGTAGATTTATTCCCAGGGGCCCTGCATATGGAAGCGATTGGTCGCTTTACGCGCGATTAATCACCAGTCAAACTAAAGGCGCTCGTCATTAAAAAAAACGAGCGCCCTTCTCATGAAATGGTGGACGTCAAAACTCAATAGTGGAAACGTCGCCAGAGCTCTTGAGGATTAAGGAACTTATCCATCGCATCGCGTTGACTCGTCGTACGCAAAAAGCCCGGCAGTGCCTCTTGAATGATCTTCCCATAACGTTTTTCAATTAATCGGGAATCACAAATCACGATCACCCCATGATCTTGCTCGCTACGAATCAAACGGCCACACCCCTGCTTTAACAAAATCGTCGCCTCAGGAATGGATAAAAG
>CAMYAA010000273.1 GCA_947253615.1 uncultured Sutterellaceae bacterium | reverse complement strand
GCCTTTATTTTTTCTCGAGCTGCATTGCCCCATTGGGTATTAACGGTATTACCGTTTTCTTCAAGGGTCTTTAGAGCCTCAACAATGGCATCAACGCTATTGGGTTTGATTAAAAGACCATTGACGTGGTCATCAATGATGTCTAAGGGTCCACCTTGCGCACAGGCAACCGCTGGACGTTGATAAGACATGGCTTCGGCAATGACTAATCCAAACGATTCAGGAACAAGGGTTGGGGCAACCAAGCATGAAATTTGGTTATAAAAACCCGATAAATCAGTTTGATGACCTAAAAAGACGATCTTGTCTGAGGCGTATTGACGTTCAAGGGCACGTGCATAGTCGTTGTTAATCGCACCCGCGATCAAACAGCGCACATTGTGACCGAGCTGAGTGAGAGCTTCTAGTAAGAGGTGAACTCCCTTGTAATCCTGAATTTGTCCGCAGTAGCCAATGCAAAATTGGGCAGGTAACGGAGAAATTGTTTCCTGAGCAGGAATTGGAATTCCGTTAGGGATACAGACAAATTTAGACTTTAGGTGCTCGGGCAAATTTTGAAGTTGAGCCTCGTACGTAGCGCGTGAGACGCAAACAATTTTGGCTAAATTGTTATTGAGCCACGTGTGATAAAAATCTCGCTTTCCTTTAACGACATTGTGTTTAAAGAAAACGCAAGGCACGCCTGTAAATTTCGAGAGTAGGACACAGAATGTGGCAATTTTCCCGCCGTGAAAATTAATCACATCAATGTGTTGATCTTTAATGAATTGACGTAATTGAAAAAGGGCAGAGAGCTGATGAATTCGGCTCAGATTGAGTTTGATTGTCGGCGTAATTTCTTCAAATCGTTTAGCTGTGCCAGGATGGCGTTCATCAACGGCAATAAAGGCTTTGTCCCCTTGACGATTAGTTTCATTGACAAGATTGACGACGTATTGTTCGCCGCCGCCCCATTTTTTAGCCGAGACGATGTGAAGAATATTCATGATGGTTATTTCTTTTTATGTTGCTCATCATAGAGAAATGCGTATTTTTGAAAGGTGTAAACCGCATTCATAATGGATGAGACAAATCCAGTTTTGCCGTCAAGAAAGCCTAGTTGGATAAAGTAGGAACGGAAAAAGGCAAACGACGTTTTTAACGCAATTTTCCCAAATGAGCTCTTTTTATCACGATGGTCATGAGCCCATGATTGGGTATAACGATAAGCCTTATCAATCCATTGCTTAAATGAGTCGTAAGTGTAGTGTTCAATATGCCCCGGGAGTTTTTGAAGCTTCGTTTCTTTCTTAAAAACGAGGCGTTCGTGAACTTCCCCGACCCAAGAAGCGTCATTCACACGATAGAGTCGCTGTACCCAATCGGGCGAAAGACTCCCGTAGTGTTGAGCTTTGCCTAAAAAGAAATTAATGCGTTTAATTTCGAAAGCGATTGCAGATTCATTGGCATCATTGAGTTGCTTTTTAATAGCAACGATCAGTTTTTGAGTCAAGACTTCATCAGTGTCCAAAAAGAGCACCCATGAGGTTTTAACAAGCGCTTGGGTAGCATTGCGTTGATTGGAGAAACTATTCGGCCAGGGGCGTTCGACCCATTGCGCACCAACTTCTTGAGCGTACGTCTTACTTTGATCGGTACTTCCCGAATCAACGACGAGAATATGATCGGTTAATTGCTTGGCGGACTTGAGGGATTTTTTGAAAACCTCTCCACCATTACAGCAAATATAAGCAATAGTCAGATCATTCATGGGCTTTGAAGAGAGACTCTAAGGTTGAGGTAACTTCATTGACGCTAGGCCACCCGTGTTTGTCAGAGCCGAGACAAATGGCTTCTGGGTTCCAAGGGCCAGTACGTTGAGGATCGGTTACCCCAATAAGCGTAATCTGCTTAGCGCCAACGGCTGCGGCAACGTGGCTAATACCAGAGTCATTAGCAATAACGATTTGCGCTAATTTAGCCAATGCCGCGTAGTTGCCTAATGTTGTTGGTGGCAAAATGGTCGCGTCCGGACAAGCTTGACAGTTTAAGTCCTCTTCGTGAGGAGAAGGAAAGACAACGGGCTCAATTCCCATGGAACGAAGGACGGGACACAAGGCATTGAAATAGGGCCAATGTTTTACTTGACCGTGATGTAATCCTCGAGCCACAGGGGCTAATAGCGCGAAGCGTTCAGGGATTTTGTGCTTTTCAATGAGATTTCGTGCAGCCGCCTCATGGCGAAGCATGAGTTCTAGCCCTAAATATTCAGGCACTTCGTCATAAGCAGGCTTCCCGCCCCAGGCGATAATCGCCTCGTGAGCGGCCGTAAAGAAGCGTTTTACTTCATGCATGGGGCCAGGTTCTACTACTGGGTATTTGAGAAGCAGACGGCGCATGTCGGTCGGAAAACCAGCACTTTGAATGCGGCCGACAAAAAATAACAAAGCAGAGCTAAACGAATTGGGAAATAATAAGCCTAGAGGTTTAGGACCAACCTGGTTTGCTAGATATTGGATGCGTTTAAGGTCTTCGGAAACATGCCCTTCAATTGGGTCAAATCGAAAACCCGTACCATCTAAAAGATCTTGCGCCCAGCGCTTGCCGACAAGGGTCGGAGTATAGCCGCTGTCGCGAAGTAAGTGAAGCGCGGGTAAAGTCATGCAGCAATCACCGACGTGATTCGGCAGGCGACAAAGTACGTTGGTCATGGATTAAATAAAGTGAAAAAGTTTATTGAATCTTACCATTGTAAAGCTTCTCTCGGTATCATGATGACTTCTTAGAGTTAGTATGAATTATGTGGAAAAAACTTCCTATTCTGCGCAACCCTGCGCTCATGCGCTTATTTGGATACTTACCACCCTATAAGTGGATGATTGTCTGTCTCTTATACACATCTGACGCTGCCGACGATATGCAGTGTGTAGA
>CAMYAA010000272.1 GCA_947253615.1 uncultured Sutterellaceae bacterium | reverse complement strand
ATCTACACACTGCATATCGTCGGCAGCGTCAGATGTGTATAAGAGACAGCTATGGAGCCAAGCGTTGGTGAGCACAGGTACGAAAAAATAGGAAATAAACAAACAAATCCCCACAATCGCGCAATAGGGACCACGTTTAGTACGACCGGAAAAACGAAAATCGACATGATGGACTCCCTATCGACATTAATGTTGCAATTGACGGATGCGTTTACGATACACCGCGGGACTCACCCCAAACCAGCGATAGCATTTTCGTGAGAAGTTACTCAAATCCGAAAAACCTACGCTATAAGCGATTTCAGTAATACTTTGTTCCGTATGGGCTAACGCATCATGCGCCATCTGTTTACGATAGCGTTCCACCACATCCACAAAGGTTGTCCCTTCGGCTTCTAAACGACGCTGTAGGGTTCGTGAGGAGATATTGATCCCTTTGGCAATCGAGGTGATCTTGATGGACTCACCCGCGTCCAAAAGCTTACTAATCTCTTCTTCCACACGCACCGTATACGAGTTGCGATGCACTTTATAGAGGTAATTTTTAATGACACGCTCGTTAGCCTCACGAAGTAGTGCGTTTGAACTTGCATAAGGCTCAATGACATCACCGTAGGCGTACACGATCCCATCATCGGTCGTCGGATCGATAATCACGGGACAGCCAAAATACGTTTCTAAACGACGGCGTTCATGCGGCACCCAGCCGTCATAAGACAAATGAACCGCCACGGGCTTAACCGGATGTTGCGCCAAAGAATTGGCTTGACGAGCAATCAAAGCGAGCAACGCCAAGCTCGCTGAATTTCGGACTTCTGAACCGTGTAACGTACGAATTTTTAACATCGTACCGTCGTGATCGTGCGAAAGCGAAATGTCCATGGTCGAAGAAATCACTTTACAGTAAATCGTGATTAAGTCGAGCACTTGCGCTAACGAGTGGCTCGTGATCATGGCCAGGCCCAATCCGTGCAATGCCGAAACTTGCATTTCTGCACCGCAACGTAGGCCAAAGAGGTTATCACCCACCGCATTGAGCATGAGCTCCCAAAAACGGCGCACATACATCGCTGGATAACGCGCTTCGGGCACACTCAACAGACTTTCGTTGAGATAAGCACGTTTCATAATGTCCTCGGGGCAAACATCATAGCCTCGAGCGGTCTGACAGATTGAGCGAATCCAGCTCGCTAATACCGAATCCCCTAGTGGGAGGATATCGTTCGTGTAGGCTTCGGGGTTCGTGAAGTCACGCGTTAAAATATTGTCGGTCATATTGTTTTTGTCTCTCCAACCACGGTCTTTTTCGGGTCTAAACCAGTGGTTACATCTGAAAACAATAGCATTTATGTTGCCGCATTTCATTAGGGCGAAACCCTTGCCTAAGAACGGGCAAGACAAATTATTAAAAAAGGACCGGCTCAACCAAGCCAGTCCTTTGGGTTCAAGTTAACCGATGCACGGACCACGCCGAAAACATCGCTTGAGCACAACGCTTAAACACTACGAACCATCTTCAAGAAATCTGGCGAGCCCGACTCGTCTTCCTGACGAGCTTTATCGGCCCCTGAAGAGCATGCGGATTCTTGTTGGGCTTCCTTCGTGCACGAGGTGCTGCAGCAAGATTCTTTTTCGAAATCGGCACAGCACGTCGTTAAGAATTTGAAGTAGTGTTTGATAATTCGAGCGTCCGCCTTGGCTTTAGCTTCCAAAGCATTGTCCCCCTCAAACTTGGAAAGGTCATTGAGTTCGACCTGCCCGCTTTCGAGCAAGACCATCATAATATTGAGCGCTTCATCACGAGTTAATGCCATGAATTTCTCCTCATAACAAAAATTGAGACGGGGTTAATTTTTATGATGCCCTTTTCATCCATTACGTTTTGATTTCATTCGTAACGTAATGTCTTTCTTGGTTTGGTGTTGGGACACTGGGCGGACGGTATAACGAGGTATGAGGGAGAGCCACCCCACTCCCCCTCAACCTCAAATCACAGGAGATCAAGCGAATTTAACGCCCTTTTCAGAGACAATTCGCGTACCCGCTTTGCCGGCCAAAATCTGATCGATTTGGTCCAACGCACCGATGACAGCCACCTTACCCGTGGCTTCAACGAAGCGACAAGCGGCTTCCACCTTCGGGCCCATCGAACCCTTGGCGAAACCATATTCACGCATAGAAGCAGGATCTGCCTGTGCGACACGACGCTGCGTGGGCTTACCCCAGTCTAAGTAAGCACCATCAACGTCCGTAGCGATCACAAACAAATCAGCTTCCACGCTAGAAGCTAAAACGGACGAAGCCAAGTCTTTGTCGATCACCGCTTCGGCACCGACTAAACGACCGTCCTTGAAGTAGGTCGGGATGCCGCCACCACCGCAGCAAATCGTGATATAGCCGTTTTCGACTAACGTCTTCAAGGGCTTCAAACCCCAAATGCGCTTAGGTTCAGGCGAAGGAACAACACGACGATACTTGTCGTTGTCTTGAGCAATCGTCCAGCCCTGTTCGGCCGCTAATTTTTCTGCTTCTTCCTTGGAATACACAGGACCCACCGGCTTCGTCGGATTCTGGAAAGCAGGATCGTCAGGATCAACTTCCGTCTGGGTTAACACGTTCACTAAAGAAGCACTCTTCGGAACGAACGAGGACAATTCTTGTTGAATCATGTAACCGATCATGCCAATGGATTCAGCACCAATCACATCCAACGGATACATCGGAACCTTCTTGTAAGCGTCGTTCTGGAGCGCTAACAAACCCACCTGTGGGCCATTGCCATGGGTCACGATCAATTGGTTCCCTTCGTAGGCCTTGGCGATTTGTTCGCAGGTCACGCGAACGTTCTGACGTTGATTTTCACCTGTCTCTTATACACATCTCCGAGCCCACGAGACCGTACTAGATCTCGT